>JAISTA010000191.1 GCA_031272845.1 Oscillospiraceae bacterium | reverse complement strand
ATGGTGTTCCAGAGCTACGACCTTTTCGGGCATATGACAGTTATGGACAATCTGCTGCTTGCCCCGACAAAGGTTCGGCACGAGGACAAAAAAACCGCGCGTTCCCGCGCGGAAACACTGCTTGAGCGCGTTGGGCTGGCAGATAAACACAACGCGTACCCACGGGAGCTTTCCGGAGGGCAAAAGCAGCGCACCGCAATTGTGCGGGCGCTGATGATGCAGCCGGAGCTTATGCTTTTCGACGAGGTAACGGCGGCACTCGACCCCGAAATGGTTCGCGAGGTGCTGGACGTTATACTCGAGCTCGCGCGGGACGGAATGACAATGGTCATCGTCACCCACGAGATGCAATTCGCAAGGGCGGTCGCCGACCGCGTTGTGTTCATTGACGAGGGCGCGATTGTAGAACAAAATAACCCCGATTCGTTCTTCACAAACCCGGACAGTGAGCGCGCACGGCGATTCCTTGATATATTTCAATTTGATTCACAAAATAAAGGAGCTAAAAGCTAAAAATGAAAAAGATTCTCAGTATTCTGCTCGTACTCGCACTGACACTTGGTGCGTTTGCGTCATGCAAAAAACAAGACCCGGCGGCGTCTCCGTCCGCACCCTCCTCCGGAACGGCGCGCACGCTCGACGAAATCAAGTCCTCTGGCGAGGTTGTAATCGGCGTGTTCAGCGACAAGGCGCCCTTCGGCTATGTCGATAAGGACGGCAAGTATCAGGGCTATGATGTGTACTTCGGAGACCGTATCGCAAAGGATCTCGGCGTAACCGTTAAGTACGTAAGCGTTGAGCCCGCAAGCCGCATTGAGTTTTTGGAGACCGCAAAGGTTGACATTATCCTCGCCAACTTCACCGTAACGCAGGAGCGCGCCGAAAAGGTTGACTTTGCGCTTCCCTATATGAAGGTCGCGCTCGGCGTTGTAAGCCCGGATTCCGCGCTGATTACAGACGTCTCTCAGCTCGTCGGAAAAAAGCTTATTGTCGCAACAGGCACAACAGCGGAGACGTATTTTGAGGCAAACGTACCCGGCGTTGAGCTTGTAAAGTTTGAGAAATACACGGAAACCTTCAGCGCGCTGCTTGACGGCCGCGCGGACGCGTTTTCAACAGACAACACAGAGGTTCTCGCGTGGGCAATCGCAAATCCCGGCTTCACTGTCGGCATTCCGAGCCTCGGCAGCCTTGACACAATCGCCCCCGCAGTCACAAAGGGCAATACGGCTCTTTTGAACTGGCTGAACGACGAAATCGTAGCTCTGGCTGACGAGCAGTTCTTCCACGCGGACTATGCGGCGACGCTTGCCTCCGTTTACGGCGACGCGGTTTCTCCCGACGAGCTTGTTGTTGAGGGCGGCGTTGTTGACGCGTCCCCCGCAACACCCTCGGCGCCCTTAACGCTTAAAATCGGCGCGACACCCACACCGCACGCTGAAATCCTTGCCGAGGCAAAGAAAATCCTCGCGCAGCAGGGCGTAACACTTGATATTGTTGAGTTCACAGACTATGTTCAGCCGAACCTCACCCTTGAGGACGGCACAATCGACGCAAACTACTTTGCGCACCGCCCGTATCTTACCGACTTTAACACCGAAAACGGAACGCACATTGTTGACATTGCGGACATCCACTACGAGCCGTTCGGCATTTATCCCGGAAAAACAAAGTCGCTTGCCGACTTAAAGGACGGCGCAAAGGTCGCGGTTCCGAACGACACGACAAACGAAGCCCGCGCGCTTCTGCTTCTCCAGGAGCAGGGTCTTATTACGCTCAAGGAGGGCGCGGGACTTGAGGCGACAAAGCTTGACATCATCGATAACCCGAAAAAGCTTGACATTGTAGAGCTTGAGGCGGCGCAGATTCCGCGCAGCCTGCCGGATGTTGACATTGCGGTCATCAACGGCAACTACGCGCTTGACGCGGGACTTTCAGCCGCGACAGACGCGCTTGCGATTGAGGCCGCCGGCGGTATCGCCGCCGTCACCTTTGCAAACGTCATCGCGGTAAAGGCCGGCAATGAGAATAACCCAGCCGTGCAGGCGCTCATCGCGGTTCTGAGGAGCGATGCGATCAAGCAGTTCATCACCGATACATACGGCGACGCTGTTATCCCCAGCAAGTAACATATAACATATATTGACACGGCTCGCGTTTTCGCGTATACTGGTCATAACAATTACAGAGTCCCCGTTCCGTTATGGAGCGGGGACTTTAGGGGTATTATGGAGCCTATTATACATACGAAAAATCTGTGCAAGGCGTTCGGAGACATTCCTGTGCTGTCAGACATTAATCTTGCCATTTATCCGGGAGAAATTTTCGGCGTTATCGGCAGAAGCGGCGCGGGCAAGTCCACGCTCACGCGCTGCTTTAACCTGCTCGAGCGTCCGACCTCAGGCGAGATTTTCTTCGACGGCGTTGAAATAACGTCTCTTCCCCCTCGCGAGCTGTATAAAACGCGGCAGAGCATCGGGATGATATTTCAGCAGTTCAACCTGCTTATGCAGCGCAATGTACTGGACAACATTTGCTTTCCGCTTGAGATTGCGGGCGTGCCGCGCGCGCAGGCAAAGGCGCGCGCGCTTGAGCTGCTGGAGGTCGTGGGACTTTCCGATAAGGCAAAGGCGTATCCCGCCAAGCTCTCCGGCGGACAAAAGCAGCGCGTTGCAATCGCGCGGGCAATTGCGCCGAACCCAAGGGCGCTGCTGTGCGACGAGGCGACAAGCGCGCTCGACCCCGAAACAACTGACGAGATTCTGGCTCTGCTGTCTGACATTAACCGCAGGTTCGGCATTACAATCGTAATTATAACGCACGAAATGCGCGTGATCGAAACACTCTGCACGCGCGTTGCGGTGATTTCAGGCAGCAAGCTGACTGTTGAGGAGGTGCTCCAAAATGGATGAATTTCTGACGTGGCTGCAGACGTATTCTCCAATGCTCGCAAAGGGACTGCTGGAAACCGTGTATATGACGCTGATGTCAACCCTTTTGGCATACGTTATCGGTCTGCCGGTCGGAGTGCTGCTCGTCGTCACCGAAAAGGACGGGCTTGTTCCTATGCCCGCTTTGAATAAGGCGGTGGGGTTTATTGTAAATATCCTGCGCTCCGTGCCGTTTTTGATTCTGCTCATCGCGATTATACCGTTCACGCGGTTTGTCGTCGGTACAACAATCGGCTCCACGGCAACGGTCGTGCCGCTCGTGATTGCGGCGGCTCCGTTTATCGCGCGGCTTGTTGAAGGCTCGCTAAAAGAGGTTGACCGGGGCGCGATTGAGGCGGCGACGGCAATGGGCGCTTCGCCCTGGCAAATCGTGTACAAGGTGCTGCTGCCGGAATCGCGGCCGTCCTTGCTCCTCGGCGCGGCAATCGCCGTAACAACAATTCTGAGCTATTCTGCAATGGCAGGAATAGTAGGCGGCGGCGGACTCGGGGATATTGCGATACGGTTCGGGTATTACCGATACAAGACAAACGTAATGCTGGTGACGGTCGCAATGCTGATAATAGTGGTGCAGGTGTTTCAGGAAATCGGCACAAAGGTGTCCAAATGGGGCGACAAGCGGCTTTAATGGCGTTGGCGCAGAGGCTGCGCGTTTGGGTAAAAATACGCGCAGCTTTGCATTAGGGATAGTTAAAATAACATCATAAGCTGACCAAAAATACACGCGAGCCCGCTCGGAATTCCTACCGGACGGGCTCGCGTGCTTTTCTATACCTATCCCCTGCCCTACGCCATCTCGTCGCGCAGTCCGTCGATGATATTTGCGTTTTTCAGCTTGCGCACCGAGTACAGCATTGTTGCAAACACTACAAAAAACACGCTGATCACGCTGATTGCGATACTGCTCCAGGGCAGCGTAAAGGAAACGTCCACGGCGTTCACAACAGCCTTGTAAATCCCGAAGGTGACAAGCGCGGCGGCCGGAAGCCCGTACAGCAGCGCCTTTAGTCCGTAGAAAAGGCACTCAAAGTTCATCATCCTGTTAAAGTCCCGGGTACTCATACCAATAGAGCGCAGCATAGCGAACTCCCGCCGCCGAAGCTGTATGCTGGTTGACACCGTGTTGAACACGTTGGCAATCGCAATCAGCGAAATCAGGATCGCAAAGCCGTAGGTGAAAATGTTTACGATTGTAATCACGCTGCGGTTTGACTGCTGCGCCGCCGCCACGTTAAACAGCGCGTATCCGGCGGTTATTCCCCTGTCCTTGATAATGGTTTCCATCTCCGCCGCAGAAGCGGTCGGGTCGCCCGACGTAAAGACCATACTTATGCCGGAGAACCACTCTTCAGGCGCGTCAAACAGCGATTTAGCGGAGTACGGGGCATAGGCTGCAAAGTCCGCAAAGGATGTTTCGCTGAATTCCTCCGGCAATTGCTCAACAATTGTGAAGTCAATGTCCTGCGATGCGCCATCCAGCTTTTCAGCACCTCGTTGGGGCGTTATTTGCATGAAAACGGAAGTCTCGCGGAATATATCAACCGATACGCTGCGCTGAACTGAAGGGTCATACCCCGTTATCTTTGCAACTGCGATGAGCTTTCCGTTTTCGGCGTTGTATTCCTCCGGAGAAAGCCCCAGGGACTTGATATATTTTGCGTAAGTGTCGTCGTCGAGGAACTCTATATGCAGGTACACCGGCACCTCCGCGTTCTCCTCCTCATAACCGCAAAGCTCAATAAACCGCTCGGTAAGCTTATCCTTTGCAATCTCTCCGGAGCAGTCTACTCCCGTTTTGTACGCGCTGCTCTTAACACCTGCAACGCCCTTTAACTCATCGTAAAGACGTAAAAGCTCTTCGTCACTCTTGTGATATGTGCCTTGAGAACGTGAAAATGAAATGTCATACCCGTAATCCGCAACCGTCATATCCGTTCCTTTTTTCAGATACATGCCAAACGCGCTTGCGGAGATAAACAGCACCACGCTGACAAAAAGCGACAGAACCGTGCTGCGGTAGCGCTTTTTATTGCGCTTAAAGTTCTTGAGAGCAAGCGTCCCCGGCAGTCCGAACAGCGCGGCCGTCAGCCTGGAGGTTTTGACCTTTTTGGCGGAGATTTTAACGTCGTCCGTCTGGCGGATGATCTCAATCGCCGATTTTTTCACGGCACGCCGCGCCGGAAGATATGCCGACAGCAGTATGACGGCCGCGCCGACAGCGACTGCGATTACGATAGCGGGAACAGACACTGTCAGCACTAAGGTTGCCGCGTTTGCACTGAGCGACCTGAAAATACCGCTGATAAACTTCAGCGTAACGCCGATACCGCCGATACCGGCCAAAACGCCGATCGGAATGCCAACCGCGCCGATACAAATCCCCTCAAACAGCACCGACCGCCGGAGCTGTTTTTTTGTCGCGCCTACAGAGGAGAGAATGCCGAATTGGCGGGAACGCTCACTCACGGAAATCGCAAAGGCGTTGTAAATCAGCAAAATGCCGCCGATCATAATCATCGCAATCAAAATGCCGCCGAGAGAATACAAAATCGCGTTAAAATTATCGTTGTCAGACACGCCGAGCATCCGCAGAAGACCGCCGTTATACACCGCGCTGTATTCTCCTGCCGTCTTTTCGGCATAGTCATAAACGCCGCCCGGCTTTTTCAGCGCGACAAGCACGTCAAACACCGCGTCAGCGGCGGCTGTCTCGTCCGATTTGGTTATCGCGGTGTAGCCCGGCGCATAGTATTCCTCAAAGCCCGGTCTTTCGCAAATGCCGACAATCGTGTAGGTTTTGGTCGTCAGCGGCGTGAACACCTC
>JAISTA010000103.1 GCA_031272845.1 Oscillospiraceae bacterium | reverse complement strand
CGAACGGCGGAGTCGTATTTGCAGGAAAAAGGAATTGTGTCCGTTACCGCAATTATTTTAACGCACGCGCATAAGGATCACGCGTCCGGCGTTCCGGCTCTGCTTTCTACGGGACGCGTTGACGCGCTGATTGAGCCGAACCCGGAGCCCGATGGGCTGACAGGCCTTGAGGGAGAAATTCTGGAGCTTGCCAAGCAGAATAAAACTGATATAATATACAATGAAAGTGTAATAACGGTTTCGCTCGGCTCCGTTACAATCACCGTTTTCCCGCCGCTTGACCCCGGCGGCACAGGAGACGAAAATGAGCTTTGCAGCGTTATAGTAGTCTCGCGCGGCAGCTGGGAGGCGATTATTACGGGCGATATGCCGAGCACGGACGAGCGCGTTTTCGCGGACAAATACGTCCTGCCGGACAGCGAGCTGTTTATCGCGGGGCACCACGGTTCAAAATACTCAAACTCGCTTGAGCTTTTGTTTGCAATATTGCCGGAAACCGTGATTATATCAGTCGGCGCGCAAAACACCTACGGACACCCGACGCCGGAGGCTCTCGCGCGGTTTGCGGAGGTCGGGGCGCAGGTTTACAGAACGGACGAAAACGGAACGGTAACCGTACAAATAGGAAATTGATGGAATACAGCGACTTTATAAATAAACTGAACAGCGGGGAATTGCCGTCAGTCTGCGCGATATTCGGGGACGACGGGTTCCTTGCGAAATCGGCGCTTTCGGCGGCTCTCAAAAAGCTCCTGCCCGGCGGAGACGGCGACCCCGGCTACGTTTTGCTTGAGGACGCGGGCGCTTCTCTTCAGGCAATATCAGACGCGGTTTACGGTGTGCCTTTCGGCGCGGCAAACGTCGCGGTGGAGGTTCGGGATTTTGCCGTTTTCGGCAAAACAGGCGGCGCGGAGGGCGAGGCCGCTCCGTTAGGCTTGTCAGACAATGAGCTTGCGGGCTTGTGCGGCATTCTGGATGATATTCCGGAGGGCGTTACCGTTTTGTTTACCTTTCGCCGCAGCGTGTGGAAGCCTGACAAGAGAAAGAGCGCGGTCAAGGAGCTGCTGCGCCGAGTTTCGGAATTCGAGTTTTCCGAGCCGACGCCGCGCGAAAAGGTTCGGTTTATCAAAAAACGCCTGAAGTCGGCCGGAAAGGAAATTTCCGAAGCCGACTGCGAGTATATAATAGATATATCAGACGGCCAGCTCGGCACGCTGGCAAGGCTTGCGGACATTCTCGCGTCGGCTGACACCGAAAGCGCGGGCTTTCGCGCGGCTGCAGACGCGCTGTGCGTCAAAAACGAGGAGGCGCTTTTGTATGAGCTGACTGACGCGCTGGCCAAGCGGGACGCGGCGGCGGCAGCGGGAAAGCTGCGCGTTTTGCTAGCCTCCGGCGAGGCGGCGCAGATAATCGCCTCCGGCATAACGGGAGCTCTGCGGCGGCTGCTTTTAGCAAAGTACCTTGCGGCGGAGAAAAGAAGCGGTGAGCTTTCGCGCATTGCAGGGGTGAAGTCCGACTGGCAGGCGAAAAAAATAATCGCGGGCGCGTCGGCCTTTTCGGAGCGGGAGCTTGAGGACGCTGTAAAGGCCGCCTGCCGCGCGGCGCGGCGCGTGAATTCGCAGGATATGGGCGCGCTGTACGACCTGGTGTTCTCGGTCTGCGGCGCGGCGCCGGCACGGCGGTAAGCGGGATAGACCTTGTGGAATATATGAGCAGGTGCGCAAAATGAAGCTGATCGACATTTCTCACACGCTGGACGGGAACACGCCTGTTCTGCCCGGCGATTACAAAACAGCGCTGAGCCGGCACAAGGCTATTGAAAAGGATTGGTACAACGCGTATTTGCTGCAATCAGGCCTGCACACTGGCACGCATATTGATATGCCTATGCACCTTGTTGACGACGACAAATACGCCTCGGACTTTCCTTTGGACTGCTTTGCCGGAAACGGCGTTTTACTTGACGTTCGCGGAGAAAACCCGATTGAAATGAAGCCCGCGTATCGGGAGAGGATTTCCGCGCGAGACATTGTCTTGCTCTATACCGGTTTTGCGGCAAGCTATTTCCGTGAGGAGTATTTCACCGAATACCCGGATTTGAGCTGTGAGCTGGCGGAATTTTTGCTGTCGAGAAAGATAAAAATACTCGGCATGGATACGCCGTCGCCGGATCATCCTCCGTATACGCTTCACAAGGAGCTTCTGCGGCAAGGCGTTTTCATTTTGGAGAACCTGACGAATCTGCAGGCCTTAGCCGGTATCGGCAGGTTCAAGGTTGTGGCCGTGCCGCTGAAAATACGCGCTGAGGCAAGCTTTGTCAGAGCGTTTTGCATAGCCGATGAGTGAACCCGGACAGAATCAAAAGCCGCGTATCCGCGAGATAATCATCGTCGAGGGACGCTATGACAAAGCAAAGCTTGCGCAGGTTGTGGACGCGGACATTTTTCCCGTGAACGGATTTTCCGTTTTTACGGACGGCGCGAAGCGAGACATGCTCCTGCGGCTGGCGCGGGCGCGAGGTGCGGTTATACTCACGGACTCAGACAGCGCGGGGAACGTCATACGCTCACGCCTGAAAACGCTGCTCGCGGGACTCACCGTTTACCACGCGTATATTCCGCAGCTTTCCGGCAAGGAGCGGCGCAAAACCGCGCCGTCAAAAGAGGGGTACCTCGGCGTTGAGGGAATGTCCCGCGAGACAATACTTGCGGCGATGACACGCGCGGGAGTTTTGGCGGAGGAGGCTCCGCCGCCGTCAGACGCGCTCACGCGGTACGACCTGTTTGCGCTGGGTCTTTCCGGCGGGGCGGGAAGCCGGGCAAAACGCGAAGCGCTGTGCCAAAGGCTGGTCTTGCCGAAAAATCTGTCCGCAAACGACCTGCTTTGCTGCCTGAACACAATGAAAATGACGTATGCCGGGGTTGAGGAAATTCTGAGCGGCAACGGCGCTTTGCCTGAATGAAAAAATTCGCCGGGTCACGTACCTCGGCAATAATCACGCTTGAAATTTGGAGAATTCTATGAAAGAGCTGTTACAAAAAGCAAGAGCCGCCTCGCGGCAGCTTGCGGCACTGAATACCGCACAAAAAAACGCCGCACTGCTCGAAATCGCGCGGCAGCTGCAGGAGCCTGAAAATGTACGGCTGATCCTTGCCGAGAACAAAAAGGACACGGATGCCGCCGAGCAAAGCGGAATCACAGCCGCGCTGCTCGACAGGCTGACGCTCACGGAAGCGCGCCTTGCCGCAATCGCGGACTCCGTGCGCGAGGTCGCGGAGCTGCCTGATCCCGTAGGGCAGGGAGAGACGTT
Organism: Oscillospiraceae bacterium; assembly: GCA_031272845.1. Classification (GTDB taxonomy): domain Bacteria; phylum Bacillota; class Clostridia; order Oscillospirales; family Oscillospiraceae; genus JAIRRO01. The sequence goes on along the minus strand of JAISTA010000103.1, from coordinate 3,325 downwards.
CACGCGGCCGAACGGACTGAAAATCATCAACACGCGCGTTCCGATGGGCGTTGTCGCCGTTATATACGAGGCGCGGCCTAACGTGACGGTTGACACCGCCGCTCTGTGCCTGAAGTCTGGCAACTCGGCTGTTCTGCGCGGAAGCTCCAGCGCGATAAACTCGAACAGGGCGATAACCGCGATAATGCGTAAGGCGCTTGCCGCCGTCGGCTTGCCCCAAGACGCTGTCTGCTTTATAGACGACATAAGCCGCGAAACAACGCGCGAGCTTATGACGGCGCGCGGACTTATCGATCTGCTTTTGCCGCGCGGCGGGCGGGGACTGATAAACTTTGTGTGCGAGAACTCGACTGTGCCGGTTATTCAGACAGGCGCGGGCGTTTGCCACGTTTATGTTGACAAGTCAGCGGATATTGAGATGGCGGCGGACCTTGTGTTTAACGCGAAGTGCTCCCGTCCGTCAGTCTGCAACGCGGCCGAAACGCTGCTTGTGCACCGGGACATTGCGGCGCAGGCTCTCCCGGTTATCGCCGCGCGCTTGCTCGAGAAGAACACGGAGCTGCGGGGCTGTCCCGAAACGCTGGGAATATTGCCGCGGGCCGTTCCTGCGACGGAAGAGGACTGGAGCACCGAATACGGCGACTATATCCTGTCCGTGCGCGTTGTAGGCTCGCTGGACGAGGCCGTCTCGCACATCGCGCGGTACTCGACCGGGCACTCCGAGGCTATCGTCACGCGGGATTACGCCTCCGCGTCCGAATTCACGGAGCGGGTCGATTCCGCCTGCGTTTACGTCAACGCCTCAACGCGCTTTACAGACGGCGGCGAGTTCGGCTTCGGCTCCGAAATCGGCATTTCAACGCAAAAGCTTCACGTTCGCGGCCCTGTCGGCCTGCGGCACCTTGTTACGAACAAGTACATTGTTCTCGGCAGCGGGCAGGTCAGATAATGAGCAAGAACGCTGTTGTCCCTGCGGATATTCTGGTTCCGCGAAAGGATATTGACCTGACGAAATGGTCTGTCGTCGCCTGCGACCAGTACACGCAAAGCCGCGCCTATTGGGATGGACTTTCGGCCGAAATTGCGGACGCGCCAAGCAGTCTGCGTCTGATTTTGCCTGAATGCTATTTGGAGGACACGGACGCTGAGGCACGCCGGGCGCGGATAGGCCAAACCGCGCGGGAATACCTCGAGCGTGGCGTTTTTGACGAGTACGCAGCCATTGTTGTGTACGTGCGCCGCACGTTTTCCGCAGAAAACACGCGCGAAGGCTTTGTCGCGGCAATCGACCTGGACGCGTTTTCCTACACCTCGCCCGATTCTCCCGTTTTGCCGAGCGAAAAAATCGTTCCCGAGCGTCTGCCGGCGCGAATTGAGATACGCGAGAGTTCGCCGCTTGAGCTGCCGCACATAATTATGGCAGCAAAAAACTTTGACGGCGCGGCACTGTCCTCCGCGATACAGGAATCACAGACGCGCGCCCCGGACTATTCGGCGGAGCTGTCTCGCGGAGGCGGCAAGCTTTGCGGTTGGGTGCTGACGGGCGATTCGGCCGTCGCGGCGGCAAGTGAACTGTCCGCCGAAACGCTTATTGTCGGCGACGGAAACCACTCCCTCGCGGCGGCAAAGGCAGTTTGGGATTCGCTTAAGCCGGCGCTGTCCGAGGCGGAGCGCGAAAACCACCCGAAGCGCTTCTGTCTTGCCGAAATCTGTCCCCTTTCGGGCAGCGGTCTTGAGTTTCACCCGATACACAGGGTTATTTACGGCGCCGGACTTACTGAAATCGCCGCGCTTTTCCCGGAAGCTGAGCTTGACGCGGATCGGCGTATCCTCTCGCCCGCCGGCGAAAGCAGCGTCGGCATATACCGCGAGGTAACCGCCGCGATAGACGAATTTCTGCGCGGCACGCCCTCGGCCTCCGTCGACTACATCCACGGTGGGGACGAGGTGCTGCGCCTTGCCGAAAACGGAGCCGTTGGGATACTTATGCCGACTGTTTCAAAGGACGAGTTTTACGCGGAGGCGGCCTCCGGGCACGTTATGCCGCGAAAGAGCTTTTCAATCGGGCAGGCGGAGGAAAAGCGGTTTTATTTGGAGGCGCGCCGTATCGGCGGCTAGCCTTTAGCGGCACGGCTTCGCGTGCGCTATACACCACACAAAGGGTAATTGCGGCAACATGAATTTCAGCGGATTTATCGGCGTTTTTGTAAATACAGGCGCGGTTTGTCTCGGCAGCGCGGCGGGACTTTTGTTCGGCCGCTTCATTTCCGAAAAAATAACCCGCGCTATAATGGCGGTTATCGGCCTTGCGACGATTGTAATCGGTGCGCAGGGCGCTCTTGCGCCGGGAAACACCCTCGCGATGATCGCGGCGCTCGTCGTCGGCACCGCTATCGGCACCGGGCTTGACCTGGACGCACGGCTCGGGCGCGGAGCGGAACGGCTGAAAACGAAATTCGGCGGCAAAAACGCCGCGAAATCCGGCGATTTTGTGCAGGGCTTCGTCACAGGCTCAATTCTTTTCTGCGTCGGCGCGATGACGATAACGGGCTCGCTTACGGCGGGTCTCACAGGCGACAACGGCGTTATTTTCACGAAATCCGTGCTCGATTTGTGCTCCTCATGTATGCTCGCGGCGGCGTTCGGCCCCGGAGTTTTGCTGTCGGCGGCGTTTGTGCTTGTGTTTCAGGGGGCGCTCGTCGCGCTGGCGGTGCCGCTCGCGGCGGTTCTGCCGGAGCCTGCGATTGCGGAGCTGACCAAAACCGCCAGCGTTATTATTCTGGGGCTGGGGCTGAATCTCAGTATCGGGTCGGATATTAAGGTCACGAACAGCCTGCCGGCGGTGGTGCTTGCGCCGATTGCGGCGCGGTGGCTTTAGGCAGGGGCTTTGGTTTTGGGCATAGAAGAAAACCCGGCGGGGGCTTCCGCCGGGTTTTTGTTTTTGGGTTTGCGGCGGGGGTGGTGTTTGAGACGGTGATTTTTACTCTGCCGCATTGTTGGTGTTCTTTGATACGCCAATCTAACGTCGGGAACGAAAAGTTCTCTGTTTGAGGCGGGGTGTGGGGTTTGGAATAAGGACTTGGCCGCGCGGGTGGTGTTCTTTTATCCGGTAAACTCACGGCGGGAACAAAAAGTTCTCTGTTTGAGGCGGAGTGCTGTGTTTGGAATAGGGACTCGGCTGCTTTTCGGTTTACTGCAGAAACGCCTACGCGGCGGGCGGTTACTTTTTCCGCTTCGCCGGACATCGTCCCCAAAAAGGGGCGACTTCTTTTCTCTTGAGAAAAGAAGCAAAATCGCTTTATGCCGGGCACAGCATGTGCTGCAA
>JAISTA010000079.1 GCA_031272845.1 Oscillospiraceae bacterium | reverse complement strand
CGACCTGCACAAAATACCGCCGATCACGACGCTTTACTTGAAGCGGCACCCGATGTTTTCCGTTCCCGGCAAGCGGTTGCTGTTTCAAACATCGTCGTCCGGCACAAGCGGAAAAGCCGTAAGCATAAACGGCTTTGATATGGTGACCGCGATTCGCGGAGCCGGAATGCTGATTCGGCTTATGCTCACGCACAAAATCCTGTCCGCAAAGCCGACGAATTACATTGTTCTGGGCTATGAGCCCGGCAAGAGAAGCACAGCCGCAATCACGAAATTTCTGTACTCCGCAACGCTGACAGCGCCGGGGCTTCATCGCGAATACGCCTTGCGAGACACGGGCGAGAGCTACGAGCTGAATCTTGACGGAATCGTCAGCGCACTGCTGCGTTACGAAAAGCAGGGGCGTCCGGTGCGGATATTAGGCCTGCCGGCGTACTTTAGGTTTATGCTTGAGGAACTGGACGCGCGCGGAATCAGCCTGAAGCTGCACCCGAAATCGCTTATACTGCTCGGCGGCGGATGGAAGCAGTTTTTTACCGAGAAGCTTGAAAAGCCGGAGCTGTACGCACTTACGCAAAGAGTGCTCGGTATCGGGCAGGGACGCATTAAGGAGCAGTTTTCGGCGGTTGAGCACCCCGTGCCGTATTTAGACTGCCCGAATCACCATTTTCACGTGCCAATATACTCGCGCGTTATTATCCGCGACCCGGTAACGCTTGTGCCTGTGCCGGACGGTACACCCGGACTGCTGAACCTCCTAACGCCGCTGATGAACACAATGCCGTTTACAAGCGTTATGACAGACGATCTTGCGGTTTTGCACAGCGGGGAAAGCTGCGCTTGCGGCAATGCCGCGCCGTGGTTTGAGATACTGGGGCGCGTCGGACTGCCGGACATTAAGACCTGCGCGGCGGCCGCCTCAGAACTACTGACTGATATGGCAGGTGAACAGTGAATTTAGCGGACGGCAAAATTTTATCACAGCGCGAATGCGGTGCGGTGCTGGACGAGCTTCAGGCGCGTGTTGCGGCGACGCTGAAAAAGCCGGCGCTTTTGCCGGAGACCGTAATCGCCGCCTGCGACCGCCTTGTTAAGGAGCTTGACGAGGAATATTTTCTGCGCCGCTTAGGCGAGCTCGGAATTTACGACGAAATGAGCCGGAGCTACCTTGCGCAGGCACGCGAGGCATTCTGCGCCGAGGCACTTTGGGAAAGACTGCGCCTTGAGCTTGGGGAGGACAGAAAAAACATCCGTCCTCTCGGTACGCTGTTTCATATAGCGGCCGGAAACGCTGACGGACTGCCTGTTTTCAGCGTTCTTGAGGGACTGCTCGCGGGAAACATAAACATTTTGAAGCTGCCGTCCGCCGAAGGCGGCCTGTCTGCCGAGCTGCTGCTGCGTCTTATTGAGGCGGAGCCGATTTTGGCGGAATATATCTACGTGTTCGACTATTCCTCAGACGACCTTGTAAATATCGCGCGCCTTATAGCCGCCGCCGACGCGGTTGTCGTCTGGGGCGGGGACGGAGCCGTGTCCGCACTGCGAAGAGCCGCGCCGCCGAACACGCGGATAATTGAATGGGGGCACAAGGTAAGCTTCGGCTACGTAACGCCGGGCGGGTTAACTGACGATAAGCTGCGCGGACTTGCGCGAAACATCGCCGAGACAGGTCAACTGCTGTGCAGCTCTTGTCAGGGAATTTTTGTTGATACCGACGACTTATCTGAGGTGCATACCTTTTGTGAACGCTTTTTGCCGATACTGGAGGCCGAGACGGCGAAAATTCCGCGCTGTGCCGAGGTCGGGTATCTGTCCGCGCTGACGCTTGAGCTGTACACAGCGGAGCTGGAGGCTCCCCTGACCGGCAGCCGCGTGTTTCGCGGCAAGGGCTGCGGGCTGATTGCAAAGCCGGGCGGCGCGGCTGAGGCGGCTCCGGCAACAGGCGCTCCTTGGGTAAAGCCGCTGCCGCGAGAGGAAATATTGACGAGGCTCTTGCCGCACAAGAACCACCTGCAAACCGTAGGGATGCTTTGCGGAGACGGTGAGGCCGAAGCATTGCGCGAGACTTTCTGGCGGACGGGCGTTGTGCGCTGCTGCGCCGGCGGGGATATGTCGCGCTTCAGCGCGCTGCTTCCGCATGACGGTGAGCGCCCTTTGCGCCGATATACAAAAATTGTGGCAGCCGATTAGAGCCGCCACAATTTCTTGATATTAAGTATCCGCGCCGATTAGCCGAGGTATTTTTCTATGTCCTTTTGCAGGTGCTTGTAGTCAACATCGTCTTCAACAACAAGGCTGATGTCGTTCTCAAGGCCGAGGAGCATAAGACCGAGGATGCTCTTTGCGTCTACCTGGCCGGATTTGCCGTGAAGCCAAATGTCAAAGGGATACTTGGTTGCGATTTGATTGATTTCCTGGGCATCTGCCTGACTTTTAATATTGATGTGGAATACCATTAAATAGATCCTCCGAGTTTTTTTCTCGTTTATATTGAGCGTAACGCCGAGGCAGTTACCCTTCCTTTAGTTATACTAATATAAAATCGCCCGCAAGTCAAGTAAAATTTTATCCCTCATAGACAAAATTAATTAACAATTTCTTACATATTGCAAAATGTAGCCGCATAACGCGGCAAAAAACATGTTTTTTTACAGGAGTAAAGCCCTTGAATCAGGAAAAAAAGGACAGAATAAGCGAGCTGACGGCAATTTCCCGCACGCGCGAGCTGACAGACACGGAGGCGGCGGAGCGAGAGGCGCTGCGCCGCGAATACCTTGCGGAATGGCGGCAAGGAGCAAAGCAGACGCTTGACCGCACGGTGATTTTGTACCCGGACGGGACAAAAAAGAAGTTTGATGAGCAGAGGGACAAAAAGTAGAAATTATTTTATGTCTACTAATATGCCCTTGTGGTCAGAAAGCATTTTATCATTATTCCACTCTTTAATCTTAATAATCGAGTTAGATATAAACGACTCCGATAACGCAATATGGTCAATACACTCCGGTTGATTCTTTGTTAGTAACGCGAGTTTGGTTTTGGTAAAAGATTCTTCGATGGCGCGTCTGCCGACTTTTGTGTAGTAATAATTATCGGAAAAGCTGCAATTAAAGTCACCGCACACGCAAAGCCTTTTGTGAGCGGCTGTTAGCTGCTCAATATCGGCAAGCTGCCGGGTCAAATCTTCTACAAAGCTTTTGTGCCTGTTCCCATAAGCACCGATTATTGTACCGTAAACTAATAAATTTCCGCGCTCAGTTTCCAACTCCACGCACAGAGTGGTATATTTATCACAAGTTTGATGTTGTCTTATAAATTTGTAATTAGTATAAATTGACACGCGATTTTCCGTGGGCTTGTAGTATACCGGTTTGATTTCGATCAACTGCGGAGTCTGAATACAATATTTATACTTGAGGCTCACCTCTGAATCCGTTTCTGTAAGCACGAGAACATCGGCAGCTACCTGATCGCAGTTCCTGATAATTGAATCAAGCTGCGATTTATGCCGTAATCGCTCAATATTCCACGTTGCAATTTTCACAATTTACACTCCAAACAACATTAGATCTTACTTTGAGCAGTATTTCATCTATCGCACTTATTCAACCGCAACGCAATACTTGGCTATGGCCGTGCCCTACTCCCACTCAAGCTCCGCGCTGCCCGCGATAACGGTGTCTCCGGTTTCGATACCCATTTTGCGCAGACGGGCAAACACGCCGTACTTCTCAAGCGTTGTGTTGAAATAAACGCGCTGCTCGTATTCGCTGAAATTGATGTTGCGCATAAGACGATCAAGCCATTCGCCGTCAATAATCCAGACGGATTTGCCTCCTCCCGCATCCTGCTTTGTTATTACAAGGTCGGCCGCGCGGGTCTTGCCGTCCTGCTCCGGGATAAAGTCCGGCGTGAAAAGACCGGCCTCCGGGGATTCGCGGATAAGCTCTACAAGCTTGCTTTTCATAGGCTCAAGCCCGGTGTGCGCCGCGCCGGACACGGCAAAATACGGTATGCCCGCGCTCTCGATGAACGCACGGAAGGTATCCTCCAGGTCAGAGCCCTCCGGCAGAATGTCTATCTTGTTCGCAACCGCGATCTGCGGCAGCGCGGCAAGACGCGGACTGTATTTTTCCAGTTCCTCGTTAATCATACGGAAATCCGTTATCGGGTCGCGCCCCTCGCTGCCGGACACGTCCACGATGTGCACGAGAACGCGGCATCGCTCAATGTGGCGCAAAAACTCGTGGCCAAGGCCTACGCCCTCGGCCGCACCCTCAATAAGGCCCGGAATGTCCGCTAAAACAAAGCTCTCGTCATACGTCTGGACAATCCCGAGGTTCGGAAAAAGTGTTGTAAAGTGATAGTTCGCGATTTTCGGCCGCGCCTTTGTCAGTGCGGACAGCAGAGTTGACTTGCCCGCGTTCGGGTAGCCGATAAGCCCCGCGTCCGCTATCAGCTTGAGCTCAAGCGTGATATTTTTCTCCTCTCCGAGCCGCCCGGCCTTTGCAAAGCGCGGAGCCTGACGCACGGAATTCGCAAAGTGCTTGTTTCCGAGGCCGCCTGTTCCGCCGCGGCAGAGCGTGTACACAAGCTCCTTTGACTCAGGGTTTATAGAAAGGCGGTCTGCCGCCTCAAGCGTATCGGAATACGTCAGGTCGACGATGACGGCGCCTGTGTCCGTGTCGCGTATGACCGTTCCGGGCGGGACGACAAGCGTTACGTCTCCGCCTTTTTTGCCGAAGCGCAGCTTAGACTGCCCGTCCTCACCGTTTTCGGCGCGGAATTTGCGCGTGTAGCGGTATTTATCGAGGGTGGAGACGTTCGGGTTCGTCACAACGAAAACGTCGCCTCCGCGCCCGCCGTCGCCGCCGTCCGGTCCTCCCGCCATGATGTATTTTTCGCGGTGAAACGACACGGAGCCGTTGCCGCCGTTGCCGGCCTTTGTGTGTATATCAATAATGTCTGTTGCCATTGGGGTTCCTTTTTTTGTTGTGTTTTCGGCGGTGCTTTGTGTTCTTTGCGACTGAAATCTATGGGCGGGAACGAGGTGTTCTCTGTGCGGGGCAGGTTGCGGCGTTTGAAATTGGGACTCGGCCGCGCGGGTGGTGTTCTTTGATACGCAAACTGGAGGCAGGAGCGAAAAGTTCTCTGTTCGGGGCGAGGTACGGTGTTTGAAATTGGGGCTCTGCTTCTCTTCATGGCGAAGCTGGAGCGCCTACGCGGCGGGCGGTTACTTTTTCCGCTTCGCCGGA
>JAISTA010000060.1 GCA_031272845.1 Oscillospiraceae bacterium | reverse complement strand
TGCATCGCGCAGTGTGCGCGTGATTTCTCCGAACGTGTCTGTCGTCAGCGAGTTGTAGCTCGGAATGTCGTCAAAGGTCAGTAAAAGTACGCCCGGCATATCCTCGGGTCTTGTAATTGTAAGCATATTAGCGCTCCTTTTGGTACAAAGTTTCTGTTTCGTCCGCCCTTGCGGCGGTGATTTTATTTCAGTTGCCGCCCAGAATCAGGCGGATTTCCTCGCCGTAGCCCTGCTCACTTTCCTGCGGCGTTTCAAGGTAAAACGGCAAATGCTTCAGCAGGGGGTGGCGAACCAGCTTTCTGAAAAACTCAAGTCCCAGGTGACCCTGCCCGATATTTGCGTGGCGGTCCTTGCGGGAGCTGATTCCGAATTTCGAGTCGTTAATGTGCACGGCAAACAGCCTGTCCAACCCGACAGTCGCGTCAAGCTCGCGCAAAACCCCGTCCAGGTCGCCCAAACTGTCATAGCCCGCGTCAAAAACGTGGCAGGTGTCGAGGCAAACACCGATTTTTCCCGCGCCGCGCAAGCCTTGCGCGCGCTCGATAATCGCGGCAAGCTCGGAGAACATCCCGCCGATTTCGCTGCCCTTGCCCGCCATCGTTTCAAGGCATATCAGGCAGGTGTTGTTCTCGTCCACCGCCTCGTTCAGCGCCTCCGCAATCAGCTCAATGCCCGCGTCCACGCCCTGTCCGACGTGACTTCCCGGGTGGAGGTTAAACAGCGAACCCGGTATTTTTGCCAGAAACTCCGTGTCCTCACGCAGCACAAGCCGCGCGAACTCGCGGATGTTTTCCTTGGCAGAGCAGGCGTTGAGCGTATAAGGCGCGTGGCCCAGCGGTTTTTGTATGCCGTTTTCGGCGCAATAAGCGTTGAACCGCTCAAGCTCAGCGTCCGCGTACACGCGCCGCGCGCCGCCCTGCGGGTTGCGCGTGAAGAACTGAAACGTGTCCGCACCGATTGAAACGGCGGTTTTTGCCGCACCGAGAAGTCCTCCCGAAACGGACATGTGTGCGCCTATCAGCGTTTTATTCTGCAAATCAGTCATCTTGCCGTAACCAGCTTTACAAGCTTATAGGTTTCGTACCCGTCATAATTATAGTCTTCAAAAACGGCAAACGACATTCCGCATTTTTCATATGTATAGTCGCCGTAATCATCCGTGTATTCGGGCAAATCCCAATACCGTCTGCGGTCGTAAAGGTTTGTCGGCCAGCTTGTCCCGGCGTAGTTTTCGAAATACGCGGTATAGGTGCCGTCCTCATTTTCGTAAAGCTCGGTAACCTGCGACCATCGCAGGCTGTAATCCGCAAAGGCCGCCTTGTAAAAATACCCGTCGCGGAAGAAGTATCGGTTCTCGCCGAAATACTTCCCGTCTGTATAATCCGCAATATCGAGCACGCTTATGCCGAAATATGCCTTGACGGACTCCAGCACGTCTTCTTTTTTTACCTTTGCGTACAGAACAAATCTCTCGTCCGGCAGCTCCGCGTATTCAACGCGGGACGTGCGGAAGTTTATAATAATGTGGTCAATCCCAAAGGTCAAAAGCTTATAAAAATCGGGCGACGCGCTGTCAAACTCGCTGATTCCCGTTTCGGTATAGTAGCTTATGCCGCTGTTAATGTCGTAAATATCCGCGTCAGAGAGCGCCGCCGCGATATTTTTCGAGCCGGGGTGCGGCGGCGGCAGCTTTGCCCTTGCGCCGATCGGCTCCGGAATCGTCACTGAATCGTAGCCGTAATACTCCTCTTCATACAGCTCCTCATCGTCAAACGCGTCGTCGTTATAGCGCGACAGCCGCGTCATCCCGGCGGAAGCTAGGACGGCTGCCGCAAGCATTACGGATATAAATATTTTCACCTGCCGTCCTCCTTTTCCCGCGTTTTTTGCGCCGGCTTTTTCTATTTTAGGCCGTTTGCCTTGCCGCGCGATTTCACCTCACAGAATAGGCGCAGCCGCAGTAGCTCTGCCTGTAAAGCCCGTATTTTTCGGACAAAACGAGGCTTTTTTTATAGCCGTCGCCCTTTTTAAGGTCAACCGCGAAAAACGGTATGCCAAGCCTCCGCTCAAGCTCCGCGCCTATCGGGTTTATTGCGGACGCTGGCTTTCTCGGACCCGTTGTAAGCGTTGTTGAAAAGCACTCGAACCCGTTTTGCTTCGCGCAAATCGCCGTTTTTTCAAGGCGCAGCGCATAGCACCCGCCGCACCGCGCCCCATTTTCCGGTTCGCTCTCAAGTCCGCGCACACGCTCCGAAAACTCTCCGGACGCATACTCCGGCACGAGCAGGTCTATATCCGAACCGTATTCAGTATTCCACGCGTCAACCAGCAGCCGGACGTTGTCCAGCCGCTTTTGGTACTCGCTCTCGGGCGCAAGGTTCGGATTGCAAAAGAAGACCGTAACGCAAAACACGCCTGACAGCAAATCCAGCCCCCGCGTGAGGCAAGGCGCGCAGCAGGCGTGTAAAAGCATTTTCGGCCGAAGTCCGGAGACCTTTATACGGGCAAGCTCTTCTTGCGCCCGCCCGTAACAGCTCAGCGGCCCTTTTTTAGGCAAGGAAGCCCTTGATTGTGTCGCCCGCAGAGGCGACATCCTTGGATACCATCATTGTAAACTTAACGTCGTGCAGTTGGCCGAATTCCTCACACCACAGGAAAAAGCTTTCGGCCTTATCGTCAAACGGCTGGTCGATCATCCGCAGCACGCTGTCGATAAAGATATGCGTAATGTCAAAATTCCCGGCGTACAGACCCGCGATAAAGCCCTTGAGGTAATCGTACCCGACAAAGCCGTAGTCTGTAGACTCAACAAGCCGCGCCTCGTGCGGTATGTCATACGTCAAGCGCTTGCCGCGCTCTATGCAAACGACAAGTCCCTTTTCCTCAGCCAGCGCGTCCTTTACCATCTGGATAAAACGCTGCGTTTTGCCGGAGCCCTGAAGACCCATAATCAGTCTGAGCTTATTTTCTTTTTCAGCTGCCATAGTTAGTTCCTCGTATGTTTCATCGGCCATTGGATTTCTTTTGCCGCCGATGTTTTGATAAGTTTATTATATCAGGGGAAGAGGGCAAATGCAAGTATTTATTTTTGCGGGAGCGGTACTGTTTGGAGGGGTGATTTGGGTTTGGCGCGGTGTGAGTGTTCTTTTAGACGTACAACTCACGGCGGGAACGAAAAGTTCTCGGTTTGGCGCGGGTGCGGAGTTTGGAATAGGGACTCGGCTGCTTTTCGGTTCACTGCTGGAGCGCCTACGCGGCGGGCGGTTACTTTTTCCGCTTCGCCGGAAAAAGTAACCAAAAAGGGGCGACTTC
>JAISTA010000048.1 GCA_031272845.1 Oscillospiraceae bacterium | reverse complement strand
GAACGCGCGAATACAATTGCCGCAAAGGTCTGGGATTGGGTCTGTGAACATATTGAGAATATCAAGGACGACATCGCGCAGGGTGTGTGCAAAACCTTGGAGGAGTTGCGGCAAAAACGCGAAAAGCACGTGCCGGAGGATGATTTTGAGTCTGTACGCGGGCAGCTGAAGCACATTAAGTTCATTCGGTTTTATGAATTTGGCTCTTTTACAGTGACATATTTCGCGTGGTTCAACGGGGCAAGATATAATGTTTATGCATCCTATCTGTATGATGATTTCACTTTGAAAAACGCCGGTATTCTAACTATGGGCGGATTTAGCGCACCGAAAACATCTGTTAAAAGTGCCCCTCCTGCCAAGAGGGAAGTAACGGAAGATATTACTTTAGAGCTGGTGAAGGCGTTTGACGAGGATGAGGATTTCTTAGTTTGTCCGATGGCGCCGAAAAAGTGTACTGCCGACGACATTAAGCGAGTTGAAAATGTCTTGGGACTCAGGCTACCTGAAGAATATGTCGCGCACGTTTTAGGCGATATTGCCGGCGGCGTATATATTGAAGCTACGGAAGAGGCTTGGCCGAAGCGCAAGGGCGGTGGTGCCGCGTGGGAGTTCTTTTATGGACTGCATACCTTTTCGCCGTCAAGCGAGAGCGAGGATTGGATGCAGCTTGAAGCGGCCGGCAAGAATTTCCAAATGGAAACAGGCCTGAAAGCTGTGCCCATTCTCAAAATAATTTCCGACCCTGATTTATATGTAGCAACAGAGAACGGAACTATTGCAAGGTTCAGCCACGAAGATTTTGAACTCACGGAAACAGGGCTTGACTTTTGGCAGTTACTCGAAAGAGAATTGGACGAGCTCAATAAACGCAAGGAAATGATGAAAGCGAATAATGTGTGAGCAGCAAATTCCGGTTGGCCGTTGTGGAATGTCCCTACACCACTAATATCCAATAATGCGGGCAGGCCGCACACCACACACCCCTGATTATACTACCGAAAAAGGCATAGATAATGAACGACATCAGATTAATACGTGAAAATCCGAACAATTTTATTGAACTGCTCGCGCGCAAGGGCTATGACGCGGCGGCTGAGACAAACGAAATTCTCGAGCTGGACGCGCGCCGCCGCGACATTATCGCAAGGGTCGAGGCTGACAAGGCGGAGCAAAACAAGCTGTCCAAGGACATCCCGCAGTTGAAAAAGAGCGGAGCCGACACAACGGCGCTTTTCACCGCGCTCACAGCGTTAAAGGAAAAAATCAGGGAGCAGGACGACGAGCTGCGCCGTGTTGAGCAGCGGCTTGAGGAGGTTCAACTCGGCATATGGAACGTGCCGGACGAGGATCTTGCGCCCGGAGGCAAGGAAAACAACGAGCCGATTCGCTATTTCGGTGAGGCAAAGACCTTTGACTTTGCGCCGAAGCACCACGTGGATCTCTGCACGGAGCTTAAGCTTATCGACTACGAGCGCGGCACGAAGCTAGCCGGCAGCGGCTTTTGGGTGTACTCGGGACTTGGTGCGCGGCTTGAGTGGGCGCTGCTCAACTACTTTATTGACTCACATTTGGCGGGTGGCTATGAGCTTATGCTTGTGCCCCATATGCTTGAGTATGAATGCGGCGTAACGGCGGGACAGTTCCCGAAATTCGCCGACGAGGTGTTCAAGATCGCGAACCCGACGGACGACAGGCGGCACTACATGCTGCCGACGGCGGAGGCCGCGCTTGTGTCGCTGCACAGAAACGAGATTCTGTCTGAATCAGACCTGCCGAGAAAATACATTTCCTACACGCCGTGCTTCAGACGCGAAGCCGGGTCGTACCGTTCCGACGAACGCGGAATGGTACGCGGACATCAGTTTAACAAGGTCGAGATGGTTCAGCTGACACGCCCCGAGGATTCGGACGCGGCGTTTGACGAGCTTGTGACGCGGGCTGAGAGCCTTGTGTCCGGTCTGGGTTTTCATTTCCGCACGGTAAAGCTTGCGGCGGGGGACTGCTCCGCTTCTATGGCGAGAACCTACGATATTGAGATTCAGATTCCCTCAATGAACGGCTACAAGGAGGTTTCCTCCGTGTCAAACGCCCGCGATTATCAGGCGCGGCGCGGCCAGATACGCTTCCGCAGGGAATCGACGGGCAAGCCGGAGCTTGTTCATACGCTGAACGGCTCGGGACTCGCGACCTCGCGCATTTTCCCGGCGCTTGTCGAGCAGAATCAACTGCCGGACGGCAGCGTCGTCGTGCCTGAGGTTCTGCGTAAGTACCTCGGCGGTCTTGAAATAATCAAAAAGCCGTAGCTATGGCGGAGCTTTTATCTGCCGGGGATATTGCGGAGTTTGAGGAGACGCTGACGCGCGGCGCGCAGGCTCTCGGGATAAGTATCGCAAACACTGAATTACACCGCCTGTTTTATGAGCAACTGACGCTAGAGAATGAAAAGCAGAACCTAACCGCAATAAAGGGCGGCGGCAACAGCGCGCTGCTGCACTTTTTAGACAGTCTGGCGCTCTTAACGCAGCCGGAGCTGCAAGCCGCCGCAAGCGGACAGCGCTTCATCGACGTCGGCAGCGGAGCGGGCTTTCCCGGCATTCCGATCGCAGTGCAAATGCCGGAGCTGGACGTTTTTCTGCTGGAGCCGAGAGCAAAGCGCTGTACCTTTTTAGAGCAAGCGGCAAACAGCCTTTGTGCTGACGGCACACGCGAGACCGCGATAAACGTCCTGTGCGGACGCGCAGAGGAGCTTGGGCAAAAGCCCGAATTCCGTGAGAGCTTTCACTTTGCCGCAGCGCGCGCGGTCAGCGACCTGCGCCGATTGTCGGAGCTGTGCCTGCCGTTTGTTGCGGTCGGCGGTGTGTTTTTCGCGCTGAAAAGCCGCGATACAGACGAGGAGCTTGAAGCGGCGCAAAACGCGATTGCCGCTCTCGGCGGCAGGCTCCGTCGCGTCGCGGACTATGACCTTGACCCGCAGGAGGGC
>JAISTA010000141.1 GCA_031272845.1 Oscillospiraceae bacterium | reverse complement strand
CGTAGCAAAGAACACAAGCACCGCCGCAAGTAAAACCCCAAAAATCCAAACAAGCTCCGCTCCGGAAACACTCGCGCGTAACAAGCAAAATTCCCGCCAAAAAACCTCACCTACTATATCCAGTACCCGGCACCTCCCCTCGAACACAAAAAAACGACATAATTTTATCTTTTTCGTCATTTTCTCTTGACGAAAGCGCATGCGTTGTGATATTTTATGCGTATCGGCTGTGCGTCCTCGCCCATAATGAATTTTGGCCTGCGCAATCAGCCCTTTGCCTTAAAAGGCTAACTTTTTGTGGAGAAAAAAACTATGCCAAAGCGCTGCGCTGCAGGTGTGCGGCTTGCCATAACGGCCGCCGCAGTTATGATTTTCGCGGCATCTGCCGCCTATGCCTCCGCACCGGATAACACACTGCCGCACGGCGGGGCGCAACGCGTCACCGTGCCTGTTTCCGGCGCGGCGGATTTCGCCTTTTCTCCGCCCGAAACGGGCACATACCGGCTGACGATTGCAGAGCCCGCCGGGGCTCTTTCCTATATCAGCGCAAAGCTTTCGGTTCTGACGGAGAGCGGCCCTGTTCCGTCCGGCGCCACGCAGTATATTTATCCGCAGATGGCGTATGTCGGCTACGACCACCGTGATTTTTCGATGACGGCCGGCCGCGAGTACAGCTTTCGGCTTGAGCCGTCAGCCGTTAACAATCCCGGACCTGTTCCCGAAACGGTTGAGCTTATTCTTTCGGTTCAGCTCTCCGGCAAAATTTCGTATAACCTGAACGGAGGCGACGGCGTTGTTGCCCCGCAGACGAAGCTGTTCGGCGAGCCGATTGAGCTTGTTGCGGACGTTCCGCCCCGGCTTTTCCACTATTTTCTCGGTTGGGCGGCAAATCCGGACGCGGCGGAGCCGCAGTATGCTCCCGGCGCGGGCTATACGGCGGAGGGCTCCGCCGTGCTGTACGCCGTGTGGCTTGCTCCGCAGATACTGACGCGCGGGGAACCGTCGTTTGCCGAGGTCAAAACGCCCGGAGAACTCCGTTATTTTACTTTCACGCCGGATACGGACGACGAGTATACCTTTTCCTCCGGCGGCGGGCAGACCGTTTCTGCGTGGCTGCTGAACGAAAACAACGTTCTGCTTGCGTACAACACTTCGGCAAGCGGCAATTTCACGTTTTCGGCACAGCTAAACGGCGGCACGGCGTATTTCCTGCGCTGCCGGCTAATGCCGGAGAACGAAACCGGCGGCTTTACCGTCGCGGTTTCGGGCGGCGAGCCCTTGGATCCGGATCCTACGCCAACAATGCCGGTGCCTACTCCGCCCACTCCGACACCGACAGCGCCGGCAGCTTCTCCCACTCCGCCCGCGCCGACTTCGCCAACAGCAACGCCGCCCGAAACAACACCGCCCGCGCCAACTCCGCCAACAGCAACACCGCCCGAAACAACACCGCCTGCACCAACTCCGCCAACAGCAACGCCACCTGCAACAACGCCGGCTCCGCCGACACCTGCACCGCCGACACCAACTCCGCCGGTGCACGCGCGTACCTTTGCCGATGTCGCCGAAGCGGACTGGTATTATAACGCCGTCAGCTTTTGCGTTTCGCTCGGCATTATGAACGGTGTTTCAGCAACGGAATTCGCGCCGGGAACCGCGCTTTCACGCGCAATGCTTGTCACGATTCTGTACAACTACGCGGGTGCGCCGAACACTGCTTCTCTGCCGAACCCGTTTGAGGATGTTCCGAACAGCTCCGGCTGCTGGTATCTTTCGCCTGTTAAGTGGGCGGCCGCAAACGGCCTTGTTTCCGGCTATGACGGCACCCATTTCGGCCCGAACGACCCGATAACGCGCGAGCAGCTCGCGTCTATTCTGTTCCGCTTCGCGCAGAAAAGCGGCCTTGACGTGACGACCCGCGCCGATTTGTCCCGCTTTGAGGACGCGGCCGGCATTTCCGTTTACGCCGGGCCCGCAATCAGCTGGTGCAGCGCAAATGGTATTATCTCCGGCATGTCAGGCACGGAAATCGCACCGCAAGCCGGAGCGACTCGGGCGCAGGCCGCCTCAATGCTGATGAAATACATACAAAACGCGGCGAAAGAGTAAAGCCCGCGCGGCACAGCGCATTTTTGCCGAAGCCTCAACAGAAAAACGCGCTTGAGTGTACACTCAGGCGCGTTTTTTTGCTTGGGCGGCGGCACGATATATTATAAAAATCGTCCCGTCCCGGTGAAAATTTTCCGCATTGCTGTGTGTCGTACTCGCCGGGGAACAACACGGCGGCCTCCCGGCAATCCGAAAAATATCCGCGCAAAGCCGAAATGCTTTTTAGGTAAAAAACAATATTCCGCTTTAAGACCAGCTTTTAAGTGCGCCCGGCGGCAAGTAAAATGTCTCTGCGCGCTCACCGGCTCCGCCGCGCAATACGGCGAATCGCTTTCACTCGGCTTAACTATATCTCCTTTATATATACCGCAATTGCCGAGATGTCGTCCTCCGCGCCTGTTGTTTCGGCGGCAAGCTCCGCTATCTCGCGCGAGAGCTCCCCCGGAGTACGCCGCTTCGGCGAAAATTCGGAGATTATCGCGGTCAGGCGGTTTTGCAGTCTGTCGCGCGGAATGCCGTCCGATACCATAACAAGCAGGTCGCCCGCGCGCAACACTGCCTTTGTCTGCTCGTCTGAAATGCCGGAGGGCGGCAAGAGCCCGGCGGCGAGCCCCTCGCCCAGCACAGTCTGAACAATACCTCCCGCGCGGATGTAAGACTGCGCCGCGCCGCATTTGTACAGCTCCAAAACGCCTGTGAACAGGTCAAGCTCGGCAACGTCAACGGCGCAGCAGGTCGTCTTTTCCTCGTTGCGCAGGAGCAGAAGGCCGTTCAGCATTTTGATCGCGGCGCGCGGCGCAACGCCCGAGCGGATGAATTTTTGCAGAACGCTCTGCGCTTCGGCGGAGACATTGTGCGCGTCCTCGCCGCTGCCCATTCCGTCGGTCAGGATTATGTAGATTTTGCCCTCGGGCGTTTTGAAATACCCGCAAATGTCGCCGGAAACGACCTCCCCGTCGCGGTTCGTGCGCGAAATTCCGATGGACGCGGCGTATTTTTCTGCCTCAAGCAGGTGCATTTCGTGCGTGAGCGCGTGCTTTTCGTTTTGCAGGCAGAGCCTTGCGGCACAGCAGACGGAAAGCCGCTCAAGCCAGCGCTCCGTTTTGGTTATCTCCGCGCAGGCGCCGAACAGGTCTACGTGCAGGCGGCCAGACGTGTCACGGAAAACCGCCGCCTGCACGTGAATGCCGAGTCCGCGCAGGTAGCGCGAAATGCGCTCCTCCGTCTCGCCGGAGGCCGTGCCGGGCGCGACAATGTCGTCGGCGAAGCTCTCGAGTATCTCGGAGATTTCGGCGCAGTATTCGTACAAAACGCCCCTCGCCTCGCGTGAGGCCGCCTTTTGCCGCCGCTGCCGCCGAAAGCGCTGATATTCCCGCGAGGCGGCCTGACAAAAGTCCTCCATATGTATGCAGTTTTCCTTGAAATAGCGCGGAAAGTCGGCGGGCTCGGCAACACCCTTGGCCGAAATTACGGCAAGCGCGTTGTTGCACGCGTCGGTTGTGCGCTCAAAGTTTTTGTTCCAGCACACGGGCGCGTTTTGGCACTCGCGGCAGACCAGATCCGCCGCGCGGCTGAAGATTACCGCCGGATTGTCCGGCTTTGCGGCGGCCTCCCGCACGGCGGCGGTTTCGCCGCAGACCTCCGCAAAGGCGCGCGCGGCGGCGCGTGCCCTCTCGCGGGTGTATATGCTTGCCGAGTCCGCGCCGCGCGCCCGCAACGGGTCGGGCAGCAGCTGTTCTATCCTCGACATCGCGCCCTGCGGCAGCAGCATAAACGCACAAGAGGCGATAAACACCTCGTAAAGTATGCCCGGCACGGATTCCGTGCCGACCGCGAGCACAGACACCGCCGCGTTTACTACGACATACAGGATCGCGAAGGCGAGCTTGCTGCGCTTTGAGAACATCCCCGCGACAAGCCCCGAAAGCCCGTATGCAAGGCCAAAAATCGGGTATCCGGGGCTTACCGCGTCCATCGAGAGACCGACGGCGACGCCGAAAGCGCACCCGAACCCGACTCCGCCGGTGTAGGACACGCAGAACACCACAAGAGACGCGACCGTCCGTCCAAGGGAGATAACGCCGCCGACAGTCAACTCCGCGAGCGACATCAAAACGGTCGAGAGCAGGATGATTATGCTGGCCACGCGCGCAAATTCCGTGCCCAGCGCAATGGAGGTCTCGCGGGATGGAAACAGCGCAATCCCGTAGAATACGCACGAAACGGCGGCTATTGTTCCGTCAGCCAGCACGATTGCCGCCTCCGCCGCTGTAAGTCCGCCGGACGAGGCGACGATCGCCCCGCAAAAGCAGGAGACGCCAAGCGTTAAAAGCGGTATTACCCAAAGCTTTTTGCGCGCCTGCCCGACGGGGAGCAAAAAGCCTCCGCCAAATATCAGCGCAAGAGCCGAAAGATATGTAAGTCCTGACGACCACGGCAGAAACAGCAGGTAGCCCGCCGCCGAGCCGAGGTAGGTTGCGTATTTTGCGCGCCCCTTTACGGCGGCGGCCGCAAAGCCGATAGAAAACGGCGAAATTCCGGAAAAAAGCTTTATCCCGGCAAGCAGAAACGCAATTAAAAAGCGAATCGCGGCGTCGCACCAGGTGACAAAAACGTCGTTGTGCAAAACCTCCGCAAGGCCGCCTGTGTGCGCCCGCATTTTCGCGCCGAATTTCCTGTCGGCGCGGCCTTTTTCATAATTGTATGTAACGGATTTTCCGCTTGGCTTTGGCATTGTTTTTCTCCGGCGTAAACGCGGGCGGATAAATCGGCTTTTCCGCCCGGCGGGGGTATATATAGTCAAGCAGCCTGAAAAACACCCCGCCCTTGCGGCCTGTTTTCCGCCTTGCCGCGTCTTCATCCTTGCCGGCTACGGCACGTCTGCGCGCCGCCGCTTGCAAGCCGAAAAGTATGCTCGCAAAGCCGGGCCGTTTTTCAGGTTGATTGACTATATTTTTAGGGAGACATCCCTGAATAAATTATATGGTAAGCTATGCGCTTTTTCTGTTGGTTTGTGCGCGAAAACACGGGAAGGTTCGGTTGGGAAATAGCGGGAAATAACCAAAACATGGTCTTGGCAGAGAAATTGGTGCGGGAGCGGGCACGGCGCGGCGCTTGACAAAAGCGCATGGAGTTGTTATACTCCGAAACAACATCATCGTTGTATTATAGTGCAGTAGTGTTGCATATACATTAATAGGCAGATTTGCATTTTTTCAGTTTTAGGTGTTTACATATTTTGGATGTTGTAAAAGCTGAAAAACTATGATATAATACAAAAACAATTATTAATGCGTATAATTTTTATACATTATCAAACAATAACACAATAATGTTTACTGCTTTTAATTCAGAAAAATACGCACACGCAGACAGCAAATACAGCATATCCTACGATATGCCGTAGGGTTGCTGTCTATTAATTTCGCAGGCAGCCTCTTTCTGCACTAAAAACATAAAGAGGGAACGCAAAACCAAGGAGGGTTACCTCGCCCGAAGCAACGAGGGA
>JAISTA010000100.1 GCA_031272845.1 Oscillospiraceae bacterium | reverse complement strand
TACCTTCCGGAAACAAAATACCGTTAGCGTCCAAAAAAGCCTTGCGGTATGCCTTCATACACGGCTGTGCGAATCGCCCGCCCGTGCGAGCCAGTATTTGCAAGCCGGTTACCGCCGCTTTTGCGTCTTGCTCTTCAAGAGCAAAATATCTGTCGTTCTTTGGCTCAAGCACGCCGTCGTCATCAAAAAACGACGTTCCGTTGAACACAACAACATCGCAGCCTTGCCGCAGCATTGCTTCAACTGCTTGTGCCACAATCTCTGAGGAAAAATAATCGTCGGAATCGAGAAAAAATATGATCTCGCCTGCCGAAAGGCGCAGTCCCGTGTTTCTCGCGCTGCCCTGACCCGAATTCGGCTGACACACTACCTTAACTCGCGCGTCTTGTCCCGCGAGGGCTTTCGCAATGTCCGCCGTGCTGTCCGTGCTTCCGTCGTCAACCACTATCACCTCAAGATTCTTGTAGGTCTGACCGAGAACGGAATTTATACTTTCGGCAATATATGTCTGCGTGTTGTAAGCCGGGATAATTACGCTGACAAGCGGCTGTTCAAGCGGCGCCGTCACTCTCCCGCCCTCTCGAACCGCACGCCAAATTCCGTTGCATATGTCTCGGCATATGTGCGCCCGTCCGCGTGAATGCGCAGTATGAATTCATCGCCGTTTCCGGCAAAGCACATCGAGTCAATGTATGTAACTGTGCCGCGCACCTCAACCGTCAAAAGGCCTTCGCAATATGTAAAATTAAATTTGCCGACCGACCATGTGCTCTCCGGCACGATAACGCGCCTGAGATATGGATTTTTGAAAAACGCGTAAGGCCCGATTTCGAATGAAGTTCCCGGGATTGCAAATTCCTCGTCCTTCTTGCCCTGCGGGTAACGCACAAGCATAATTCTGTCCGCTGTATACAGCACGCCGTCAACCGAGGAAAACGCGCCCGCCTCGCTGACCTCAATTGCGGCAAGGCTCGCGCAGTCCGTTAATACGCCGTCATCCAGCTCCGTCAGCCCGGACGGCAGCGTTATTGTCTCCAGCGCCGCACAGCTGCTGAGCGAGTACTCGCCCAAGGAGGTCAGGCTTTGCGGAAGTGATATGCTCGTCAGACTGTTCATGGCGTAAAAATTTCTCTTTTCGATTCGCTCGACGCCCTCAGGCACCACAACGCGCTTGAGATTAGACCGGTAAAACGCGCCTGAAAAAATAAATTCTATGCCGTACGGCACCGTGTATTCCTCCGCGCGCGTGTATTCTGACGGAAATGCAACCAAAATGTCCGGCAGGCCGCTCTCCGGAGGCTCTGCACGCACCGCCGGCTCCGTCTCGGCTTTCGTATCTGTATCAATATCTGTATCGGTATCCGGCTCCGAGACCTCGTTCTTCGGGGGGATTACGTCCGCTTCCTCTGAGGCGGATGACTTATAAACTGAGGTGTAAGACAGCAAAACGCCGTCCTTTGACACATAATTGGTGTTTCCCGCCTCAACGGTTATCTCCTCAAGCCCGCAGCCTGAAAACGCCATCGCGCCGATAAACGCGGTGTTTTTCGGCAGGTGAATCCGGGTTATGGAGCGGCAGTCTAAAAATGCGCGTTCGTAAACCGTCAATACAGCGTTTTTATTAAAGGTCACGCCGGTAAGCGCAGAGCATTCCGCAAAGGAACGTTCGCCAAATAAAGTCACATTCGGAAACTCGGCCTTTTGCAGCGCGGTGCACCTATAAAATGCGCGCGAGCCGATTTCTTCAACGCTTTGCGGCAAAGAAATTTCCGGCAAAAGCTCGCACCCCTCAAACGCCGACTCCGGAATTTCCGTTGGCGCAGAAAGAATTGTAACCGATTTCAGCTGCTTGCAGTAGGAAAATACTCCCGCGCCAAGCGTGCTTGCGTTTTGCGGGATTACAACGCTCTCAAGCGGCGTATGCGCAAAGGCTGAGCCTCCGAGCTCCGTTACAGCGTCCGGTATTGTAACGGCTTTGAGAACCGAACAGCCCTCAAATGCGCGGCTTCCGATTAAGGTCACCGTCTCAGGTATGGTTATTTCGGCAAGCGACGTGCAGGCATAAAAGGTTGACGGATGTATTACAGCAAGTCCTGACGGCAAGACAACAGACCGCAGGTTTTCACAATTTGAAAACGCGCCCTCGCCGATGACATTGATAGTGTCCGGCAGGACAATAGTCTCAAGCGCGTCGCAGCCCATAAAAGCGTCCATACCGATAGACGTAAGCGACGAGGGAAATGTTACGCTTTTCAGGCTGGTGCACTTCATAAAAGCGCCCGTGTCGATTACCTCAACGCCCTCAGGTATCACAACGGAGGTTATCTTATCGTTTCCCTTAAACGCCTCGATTCCGATACTCGTAATCCCCGCCGGAATTACGACCTCCGATTTGCTGCCGTGATATTCGGTCAGCCGCCCGCTCCAGCTCTCAAACTCGCGGTGCGTATAGTAGAGCACAAAGCTCACACCCGCAATCGCGCCGACAAGCGCCAGCGCAATAATCGCCGACAAAAGCCTGTACTGCGAAATCAGGCCTTTTAATTTATGTAGTTTGCTTTTTGAATTTCCGTTCATTTTCCCACTCTGAATTTAGCTAAAATCGGCGTACACCCGCGTTTTTCCGTCAGCTCCAAGCTGCCGCTCACTATGTATAACGGCAAATACGCCGTCAGCTCTGCCGGCCTATCTGCTCGTAATAAAAGCCCGCGCCGCGCAGTGCCGCCGCGTCATACTGGTTTCTACCGTCGAATATAACGGGAGTTTTCAGCTTTGCCTTTATCTCGTCAAAATCGGGACTGCGAAAGGCCTTCCACTCTGTAACAAGTATCAGCGCGTCCGCACCCTCCAAGGCCTTGTACTTGTCTGACGCAACGGTCACCGCGTCGTTTTGCTCCGGCAGGACCTTGACCAACGGGTCATATGCCGTAACAACAGCGCCGCGCTTTGTAAGCTCCGCGATTATCGACAGAGACGGCGCGTAGCGCGTGTCGTCTGTATCCGGCTTGAACGCGATACCCCAAACCGCAAAGCGGTGCCCCGACAAATCCTCGCCGAATTTTTTGATGATTTTGTTTACCAAAACGAGCTTTTGCCGCTCATTTACGCCCTCGGCCGCCTCTAAAATGTCAGCCGTGCAGCCGTTTTCCTTTGCCGTTACGATAAGCGCGCGCACGTCCTTGGGAAAGCAGCTTCCGCCGTACCCGCAGCCCGCGTACAGGAACTTATAGCCGATCCTGCCGTCGCTGCCGATACCGATCCGGACGTTGTTAATGTCCGCCCCGACGGCCTCGCAGACGGACGACAGCTCGTTCATAAAGGAAATTCGCAGGGCAAGCATTGCGTTTGCCGCGTATTTTGTCATCTCGGCGCTGGGAATATCCATAATCACGGCGCGGTATGAGTTTTTCATAAACGGCGCGTACAGCGAGGTCATAACCTCCGCGCTTTCCTCGTCTGACACGCCGAGTATAACGCGGTCCGGCCGCAGACAATCGTTTACAGCGGTGCCCTCTTTAAGAAATTCGGGGTTAGACACCATTCTGAAGGTGTGTGTCTCTGCGCGCTCGGCAAGCCTTTGCGCAATTACGGCTTTTACGGCGCCGCTTGTTCCGACTGGAACGGTTGATTTTATAACAACAATAAGCTCACCCGTC
>JAISTA010000084.1 GCA_031272845.1 Oscillospiraceae bacterium | reverse complement strand
CCGGTCGCCCCCCCACCGCACCACGCGTACACATGAAGCCCTACCTAAGTCTTTAGCGCCGGACAGGCTTCGCCCCTGCGTGCGGCGGTGTATAGGCGTTCGGACGTTGCACCGCACCTGTCATTGTGTGGGGACGCACCTACTTGCAGCATCTGCGCCTGCCCGGCATAAAGCGATTTTGCTTTTTTTCTCAAGAGAAAAGAAGTCGCCCCTTTTTGGGGACGATGTCCGGCGAAGCGGAAAAAGTAACCGCCCGCCGCGTAGGCGCTTTTGCTTCGCAATGCAGAACAGCCGAGCCCCAATTACAAACACCGCACCCGCGCCAAACAGAGAACATTTCGTTCCAGCCGTGAGATTTCCGTAGCAAAGAACACCATCCCCGCCGCAACAGCGCAGTGCGCGGTGCGGGCGTGCTTCGTCAAATTCTGTGGCCACCCACCTGCACCTACCGTCGGTACATATGGGCCTTACGCCACGTCGCACGGCAGCTCTGTCCGGGTTTGGACGTGCGGACGCGTACACTTGCCGCAACACTAATCGCCTAAGCCAAAAAGCGGCTTCTTTGGTACCTTTCTTGCCAAGACAAGAAAGGTACCGCCCGCCGCGCAGGCGCGTAGCTTCGCAAAGAAGAGCAGCCGAGTCCCAATTCCAAACACAGCAGCCTGCGACGCAGGAAAAGCACCCGCTAAAACGGCAGCTTTGTCCCAAACAACGCTTTTGCCCCGCGTCAAATAGCGCCACGCTAAACAAAGCGCCGCTCCCTACATTCCGCTCAGCGCCTCTCCCACCTTATACAGTTCTCCCGCGCCGACAGTCAGCACAATATCCCCCGGCTTGGCCTCGGCCGCTATCAGCTCCGCAAGCCGGTCAAAATTCGGCTCGAACACCGCTCCGGGAATCTCCCGCGCCAAGTCCTTTGAGGAAACGCCGACCTCGTTCAACTCCCGCGCGGCGTATATATCCGCCAAAAATACCTTGTCGGGACGGCGCAGCTGCTCGACAAACGCGCCGAAATGCGCGTGTGTGCGCGTGTATGTATGAGGCTGAAAGGCGACAATTATGCGTCCCGCCGAGATTTTTTCCACCGCGTCCAGCAGCATTTTCAGCTCCGTCGGGTGGTGGGCGTAATCGTCGTAGATTTTCGCGCCGTTTACCTCGCCCTTATACTCAAACCGCCGCTCCGCGCCCATAAACTGCGCAAGTGACAGCCGTATCTGCTCCGGAGCAACGCCGAGAGTGACCGCCACGGCGGCGGCGGCCAGCGCGTTTTGCACATTGTGCAGTCCCGGCTCGCGCAGGGACGCTGAAAACAGCCGGGCTGCTCCGTGAAAAACGTCAAACTCCGAGCCCATACCTGTGTAGCGGATATTTTTTGCAGTAAAGTCCGCCGGATTTTCAATTCCAAACGTTATGTGCCGGCGGTTTATTTCCGCAAGCGTGTACACGGTGTTCATATCGTCCGCGTTTGAGACGACAACGCCGCCGTTTTCCGGCGTCAGCTCCGCAAAGCGTCGGAACGAGGCCTTTACGTTTTCTAGATTCCCGAAATAGTCTAGATGATCCGCGTCTACGTTTAAGATAACGGCGACTGTCGGGTAAAAATACAAAAAGGAGTCCTTATACTCGCAGCTTTCGAGTACATACGTCCCGCTTTTGCCGCTGTTTTCGTCTCCCACGCGGTAGCCTGAGCCGAGCTTTGGCAGCGTTCCGCCGATCATGACCGTGGGATCCGCCTGCGCGTCAATCAGGATTGCCGCGACCATTGAGGTCGTCGTCGTTTTGCCGTGAGCGCCCGCAATGCAGACGGCGTTTTCAGCGCCGCGCATTAAGAGGCCCCAGCCCTGCGCCCGCTCAAACAGCGGTATTTCGCGGCGGCGGCACTCGGAAACCTCCGGATTGTCCTCGCCTGCCGCAGCTGTTCTGATGACGAACTCCGCGTCTCCGATATTCTCCGCGCTGTGCCCGATATGCACGGTAACGCCAAGCTCGCGCAGGTGCGCGACGGCGATACTCTCCGAAATGTCCGACCCGGTGACGATAACGCCCTTTGCGAGCAGCACCTCAGCCAAGGGCGACATTGAAACGCCGCCTATGCCGATGAGGTGGCAACGCCGTCCGGGCTTTACAAGTGCTTCTAGCTCTGATATACTCATATTAATACAATGACACCTTAAATGGAATACTTAATTTATGACCCGGCCTGAAAATACCGCGCTTGCGAAAAAAATACCTGAGGAAATATCGGCCGCGCTTGCGCTGCTGTGCCGCGCGGGCTTTTGCGCGTATATTGTCGGCGGCGCGGTTCGCGATCTGCTGCTCGGCCGTGAGCCTGTTGACTGGGACCTTGCGACAAACGCACGCCCTGAGGATATTATACGCGTGTTTTCCCGCGAAAAATACCGAATTGACGCACGCGGGGAAAAATTCGGCGGAATTCATATCCGAACCGCAGAACCTGCCGCCGCTTTTGAGGTCACGGCCTTTCGCCGCGAGGCGGATTACCGCGATCTGCGCCATCCCGAAACGGTCGAGT
Source organism: Oscillospiraceae bacterium (assembly GCA_031272845.1). Lineage (GTDB taxonomy): Bacteria > Bacillota > Clostridia > Oscillospirales > Oscillospiraceae > JAIRRO01. Next base: position 52 of record JAISTA010000084.1, on the reverse strand, counting down.
TTGCAGACACTGCCGAGGAGGACTCGCACAGGCGCGACTTTACCGTAAACGC
>JAISTA010000022.1 GCA_031272845.1 Oscillospiraceae bacterium | reverse complement strand
GTGCGGATACGCACTGTCGGTCTCCGGCGCCTCGGTCATCATTTCCGCGACGGTGCGGGCAATCGGAATAAGCTCCTTTGCGCGCATATCCGCATAAATCCGCTGCGTAACCAATATATAAATCCCGGCTGACAGCAGTCCGGACAGCAGAACCGCGGCTAAAATCAGCGCGACGATTCTGCGCAGAAAAACACTTTTTCTCACACCGATACCTCAAACTTGTACCCGACTCCGTAGATACTGCGTATAGCCCAGCTCCCGCTTTCCGGGAGCTTTTGGCGTATGCGCTTTATCTGCGTGTCTACAACGCGGGTGTCTCCGTAGTAGTCGTAGCCCCAAATTTCCGAGAGCAGCTGCTCGCGGCTGAAAACGCGCCCCGGACTTGAGCAAAGCTTGTACAGCAGCTCAACCTCCTTGGGCGTACAGGCAACAACCTCGCCGCCAACACGAACCTCATAGCGGCTGAGGCTAATTTGCAGCTCGGCAAAGCTCAGCGTCTGCTCAGCGTCAGGCGGCGCGCTGCTTCCGCGCCTCAAAACCGCCTTAATGCGCGCGGCGACCTCACGCGGAGAAAACGGCTTTACAATATAGTCGTCAGCGCCCAGCTCCAGGCCTAAAATGCGGTCTAGCTCCTCGCCTCTTGCCGTTAGGATAATAATCGGCGTTCCGCTTTTGCGGCGCACCTCGCGGCAAACGTCTATGCCGTTTACCTTTGGCATCATCAGGTCAAGTACGATTAGGTCCGGCTTTTCCGACTCAAACATTGCAAGAGCCTGCTCCCCGTCAAACGCGGATATACTGGAAAAGCCCTCCGCCTCAATGTACTCGCGCAGTGTTTCGTGAATCATCTGCTGGTCGTCGCAGATTAAAATTGTCGCGCTCTTTGCCACAAATGCGCCTCCTGTAGTTTAGCTACTGCCATAATACCAAATCCCGCGCCGTTTTTCAACGGCAAATCGCAAAAAGCCACATTGGTTCACATTTGCGCCATAATTGCCCGGCACGGCGGGTGTTTCAGCCCTGAAACCGCGCGCCAAAACGCTTCTTGCGTAAAATACCTATTTGTGTACGGCTGGATTCATATTTCTGCCACAATCGCCTGATACAATGCAAGCATGCTTTACGGAGGACGTAAAAATGGCTATCGAAATTTTCAACCGCCGCGAAAACAAATACCTGCTGGACGAGGCTGCCTTTATCCGCATATCGGACAGGCTCTCGCACGTTATGGAAACGGACGCGCACAACAAGGCTCGCTTTACCTATCCTATCTGCAACATTTATTATGACACAATGGACAGCAGCCTGATCCGCGCCTCACTCGGCAAGCCGCGCTACAAGGAAAAGCTACGCCTGCGCTCCTACGGAGCGCCTGAGGCCGGCTCGGAGGTGTTTGTTGAGATAAAGAAAAAGTACTGCGGCGTTGTCAACAAGCGCCGGAGCGCAATGCTTTTGCCGGAGGCATACGAGTTTCTGGCAAGCGGCGCTATACCGGAGCTAAAGCCCAATATGAACGCTCAGGTGCTGCGGGAAACACAATATATGCTGTCAAGGCTTGAGCTTTTTCCGAGAACCTTCATATCCTACGAACGGCGGGCGCTGTTCGGCACGGACGGCTCCGATCTGCGCGTGTCGTTTGACACCAGGATAATGACGCGCCGGGACGACCTTCGCTTAGAGGCGGGAATTTACGGCGAACCGCTCTTGCGCAGCGGGCAGTGGCTTATGGAGATAAAAACCGACGGGGCGTTTCCGGTGTGGCTTGCAAAACTGCTGTCTGAGCTGCGGATTTACCCGGTCAGCTTTTCAAAATACGGCGCGGAATATTTGCGAACGCTGAAAAAAGCGCAAGCCGCGCAAAACGAAAGTGTTGCGGTACTGCTCCAACGCCCTGATTTAAGCAAAATCAGAGCGTTGGAGCGGGTTTAATAAAAAATATCGAGGTATAAGATCATGTTTGAATCAATTTTCGCGGCAGCGGACGATACTCTGACGCTGTCCTTCGGCTCACTGCTTATCGCGGTCGGCTCGGCGCTTGTGCTGGGACTTTTAATCAGCGTTGTCAATATGAAAACGCACAAGCAAAAGCCGCCGACCCAGAGCTTTTCGCTGACGCTTGTTCTTCTGCCCGCTATCGTGACGGTTATCATTATGCTTATCGGAAATTCCGTCGCGCGCGCATTCAGCCTTGCCGGGGCGTTTCAGATAATACGCTTCCGCAGCGCGCCGGGAGACCCGAAGGACATTGCGTACGTGCTGTTTACGATGGCGGTCGGGCTTTGCTGCGGTATGGGCTATCTGCTGTTCGGAGCGGCGGCGGCGGTTATACTGTGCGCCGCGATGGCGGTGCTTGAAGCCGTGAAATTCGGCGCGGAAAAGGACACGCGTCGGCTCCTCAAAATAACGGTGCCGGAGAATCTGGACTACCAAACGGCCTTTGACGACGTTCTGCAAAGGCACACCGCGTCGTACACGCGCCGCAGGGTGAAAACAGCCGATCTCGGCAGCTTGTTTGAGCTGCAATACGCCATAACGGCAAAGCCCGGGATGAACGAAAAGGCGTTTATAGACGACCTGCGCTGCCGCAACGGCAACCTGAACATCACACTTGTTTTAGACGCGAATGAAAGCGAGTTTTAGCGCCGCCTAACCACAAATTCATTAAATCAAGAGGTTTATGTATGAAAAAAATAATAGCAGCATGCTTATCGGTTTTGCTTTTGGCGTGTTTAGCCGCCGGGTGCGGCACAGCCCAAGCTTCACCCTCCGCCGCCGCCGAAGCATCGGCGCAAACACCCGGCCTCCCGCCGCAGGGCGGCAGCTTCCCTCACGGCGAGGGCGGACAAACGCCATTCGATAACACCGGCACTTCAGACGGCGTGTCTAGTGAGAGCGAAAACCCCGCACAGACAATAACCGAGGACGGAACGTATACGATAACAGGCGACGTTAACGGCCAGATTCTCGTCACGGCAAAGACCGTCACGCTTATCTTAGACGGCGCGAATATCAATTGTGCGGACGGCTCAGCAATACTCGGGTATTATGACGACGGAAAGCAGAGTCTGACAGTCGAGCTGCGCGGAGAAAACACCGTTTCCGGCGCGGCGCACGGCATTCAGGGCAAGGACGAGCTTACCATAACGGGAAGCGGCTTCGCCGGCATTTCTGCCGTAAAGGACGGCCTGCACGGCGGAAATTTGCTGACAATCGCGGGCGGAAACGTGACCGTCACAAGCTCCTATGAGGGAATCGAAGCGCCGGAGATCGTTTTCAGCGGCGGAAACACGGTGATTCACGCGTCTGACGACGGCGTAAATGCCGCAACAGACGATACGTCCATAGCGCCGAGCATTACGATAACCGGCGGAACGCTCACGATCTTCTCCGGCAGTGACGGTATCGACTCAAACGGCACGCTCAGCGTCACGGGCGGCACAACCGCGATATTCGTAAACGCCCCGCGCGACGGGGACACGACGGATACGGAGCGCGGAGGCACAGTCAAAATGCCGATGCTGTACGTTTCGGCCTCCGTTAAGTCAGGCGCAAAAATCTCTGTCGGAGACTGGAGCGTTACGGCGCAGTCGGACGCAACAGCATTCTGTCTGATTCTGCCCGGTATTTCGGAGGGGCAGACATATCAGGTAATGGCCGACGGCGCTCTTCTGACCGAGGCGACAGCAACTGTAACGCTGCAGGGAATGATGATGGGCGGCGGCGGCGGCGGCAATGGCGGAGGCAAGCGGACTTAACCGGGCATCAACGGCACATCAAGTGCAT
>JAISTA010000222.1 GCA_031272845.1 Oscillospiraceae bacterium | reverse complement strand
TTTTAAGCACAAATGTCGTGGTCTCGGCGTCCCGAACGTATATTGTCCGGTTTCGGTGATTTTCAGACGGCAATGACGTGTTTTCGGGGGCGGGACGCTGAGGGCAGCGTCCCCTACATTGGGTTACCGACCCCCGCCGCGTCGGGACACGCACCAATCTCCAGCACAATGTGCGTCAGCGATCGTAGCAGCACCGTCCTTCCGGTAACCACCCCCACCGCAGTCCGCGCACACATGCAGCCTTACCTAAGTCTTTAGCCCCGCACAGGCTTCGCCCCTGTGTGCGGCGGTGCGCAGGCGCTCGGACGCTGCGCCGCACTTCTCGCGGTGTGGGTAGGGACTACATTGCAACTACACCGCCTGCCCGGCATAAAGCGATTTTGCTTCTTTTCTAAAGAGAAAAGAAGTCGCCCCTTTTTGGTTACTTTTTCCGGCGAACCGGAAAAAGTAACCGCCCGCCGCGAAGGCGCTTTTGCTGTGAGCCGAAGAACAGCTAAATACCAATTTCAAACTCCGCACCCCGCTCCAAACTGAGAACTTTTCGTTCCCGCCGTGAGATTTTCGTTGTAAAGAACACCAGCCTCGCGGACAAGTCAAAGCAGCCACCCAAAGAGCAGATTATTCCGGACAACGCTTGCACCATGTGTCAAACCTAAATATCCGCCCCGAACCTACTTCACCCGAAGCTTCTTCTCCGAGAACCCCGCCAAAAACTCCCGCAGTGCCTTTTTCGCCGAAATTACATCGTGCATTAGGTAGTTCCCGCAGGTTTCGGGCAGCGCGCCGGGCAGCTCCTCAATTGCGAGAGCGTCCTCAAAAACGCGCACCCACGCGGAATGCTCGAGCAGCTCCGGTGCTAAAAACGTGCAGTAAAAGCCCGTCATACAGCCCATCGGCGACAGGTCGAGGATTTTTGCGCCGTGAATCGCGTAAATAGCGGTTGAGAGCAGGTGCTCCGCGCTGTGACAGCCGGGCAGGTAGAAATATTCGCCGGAATTCGGCTTGAAAAAGCGAATATCAGCCTTATAGACGGGAATTTCACCCACCTGCGTCTCTATAACAGTCTGAACCTGAACGGTGATTGTCGAGCCCTCAATCTTAAAATGATCCTTTGCAAAGGACGCAACGCCGACATTCGGTGTTTTTGCTGTAAACTGCATATGTTTCTCCCGAAAAATTTGTTTTTTGCGCAGACATGCGCATTTTTTGCCGACGGCAATACAACGCTCCGGCAAATTTCGGCCTTGCCCTACAGCTTTGCGACAAGCTCCGCAAGCACTCTTTCGTACAGCTCGATCATCTTTATCTTGAGGTTTGCCATAAAGTCGCCTGCGTCGCCTGAATCGGTCACCGTGCGCAGAACTGCGGCGGCGGCGGGCTTTTTCTCCTCCGGCAGGCGCGATATGGAGTACAAAAAGCCGTAATCCTCAACGTCATACAAAAGCGGCAGACCGCCCTGAACCGCAATCTCCGGCACACCGGGAATCTCGGACTGAAAGCGCGACACGGTAATGCTCTCGGCTGTATCAAAGCCGCTCAGCCCCGGAATTTTGCCGTAACCCTCAACCGAAAACGGCATTGTCTCGCTCTCGCCGCGTGGGCGGAACGGACGAAAGTCCACGTCGTAATACGAGCGGATTACGTTATACGACCCGACCTGCGAGCCGCCTGCGGAGCCGAGAAGCAGGGCGATTGCGCCGCGCTTTGCGGCAGTCTGCACCGTCACGCCGGACTGCAGAACTGTCACGCCGGAATGGATAAGCTCAAGGTCGTGCCCGTGCGCCGTGGTCCTGTAAACGCCGTGCGGCTCCGGCGTGTAGGGGCGGCCTGCGAGCAGGTGCTCGGTTATGAACGAAAAGTCGCCGAAATCCGAAAGAAAAATCTGAATTGTCATAAGTAAATACCTTAATAAGTGCGCAAACGCCGCGCTGCGGCAAAACGCTTATTTTCTAACGATAATTATATAACACGGCGCGGGCGTTGTCAAGGGTGGGGCGCAGAGAATAGGTAGAGGCCAAGCGGACGCCTAAAGGAAGTCGACCAAGCCAAAAGGTAATTCGCCCCTCCCGTGCGACGCGCGCCAGCGCGATTTTGCGGTGCCAAGCTTGTTGTACGCATCGACGAATACCGCCATAACTGCGAACAACGTCTCGAGTTTTCTCGCCAAGCACCGGCTTTTCTGAGCCAAAACAGGGATGTAGTGCCGCAAAACAGCGTTCACACCCTCAACCGTGAATGTGTCGCTTTTGTCGCGCACATTCCGCATGTGTTCGCCCCAATACGCTGCGTCGCAGTACCCAAAATATCCGTCAGTGCAGTACTTTTTCGCGTTCCGGCTTTGCGGTCTATTTTCCGCATTGCTGTGTCGTCGTCCCTGCCGGGGTATGACGCGCCTGCGCGCTCCTCCTGGCAATCCGAAAAATATCCTCGCAAATCCGTGTCGCTTTTTAAGTGGTTTGACTATACATTTTCAGGGTTAACTGTCGCGTTTCTTGCGGATACGCGTAACGCTTTGGGGCAAGTGCGTATGATTTCCGGCAATGCCGGAGAAATACGCGCTGCGTCCCGGAATTATGGTGTCCGTTTTCATCTGGCCGTCCGCTTTCCGGTCATCGCCGTTCTTTGCTTTCTCTTGCTGTGCTTGTTGTGGTGTTCATGTGTTTATTTTACCTTCCTCCGCTGTTTTTGTCCGCTAATGCGCAGCGATTGTTTTGGGAGCGTATGCGTTTTCGGCGGCGCGGATGTATGGGTGCGCCCGCCGCAAAGTCAAAGCAATTCCCCGAACAGCAGCTTTGCCCCGGACAGCGCTTGCGCCCCGCCTCAAGGTCGCCTCTGCACCGCTTGACAATTTTCGCCGTCTGTGCTATCATTAACATAGTAATTTAGGCTCCCGGAGAGTATTGCCGTGATTTCTGAAAAAATGCTGCGCCTTGCGCAAAATAACAGCGTTATACGCGCAATGTTTGAAGAGGGCAACGCCCTTGCCGAGCGGTTCGGGCGCGAAAATGTCTTTGATTTCTCACTGGGAAACCCCAATTTTCCCGCGCCGCCGTCACTTGACGGCGCAGTCCGCGCCGTGCTTGACGACACGCTTTCGACCGACGTCCACGGTTATATGTCAAACGCGGGTTTTTTGCCTGTGCGCCGCGCGGTCAGCGAGAATCTGAACGCCCGGTTCGGGTCGGGATATGAGCCGGCCGGGATAATTATGTCTGTCGGCGCGGCGGGCGCATTGAACGTCGTGCTGAAAACGCTGCTGAACCCGGGAGACGAGATTTTGGCGTTTGCGCCGTACTTTGTTGAGTACGGCAACTATGTCGCGAATTACGACGGGGTGCTAAAGGTCGTACCTCCGAACCCGCCGAGCTTTTTGCCCGACGAAAAGGCGTTTGCCGCGCTTATTTCAGACAAAACAAAGGCCGTGATAATCAACACGCCGAATAACCCGACGGGCGTGATTTACGGCGAGAAAACGCTTACCGCAATCGCAGATGTGCTAACACAAAAGCAAAAGGAATACGGGCATCCGATTTACCTAATCTCCGACGAGCCTTACCGCGAGCTTGTGTACGACGGCGCGGCGCAGCCGTTTTCCGCGAATTTCTACGAGAATACGCTCGTGTGCTACTCGTGGTCAAAGTCGCTGTCTCTGCCGGGAGAGCGCATAGGCTACATAGCGGTTCGCCCCGGCGCGGAGGACTACGCGCTTTTGCTCGACGCAATGAGCATCGCAACGCGCGTTATGGGCTTTGTGAACGCGCCGGCGCTGATGCAGCTTGCGGTTGCGCGGGTGCTCAGCGAGGAGCCCGCAATTTCGGGCTATGCGGAAAACAGAAAGCTTCTTTTCGAGGGACTGACAGCTCTCGGCTATGAGTGTGTGCGGCCGGACGGCGCGTTTTACCTCTGGGTTCAGGCGCCCGGCAGTGACGACAAGGCGTTTGTCGCGGCGGCGAAAAAATACAATATCCTGTTTGTTCCCGGAACAAGCTTTGCCTGCCCCGGCTATGTGCGGATTGCCTACTGCGTGTCGCGCGATATGATAGAGCGGAGTCTGACGGCATTCGCCGCCCTCGCGAGTGATTTAGGCTTGCGCAAGGCGTAGCGGGAAGTGACGCATCAGCAAATCATCGCCTACTGCCTGAAAAAGCCCGGCGCGTATTTGGATTATCCGTTTGACCCCGGCGTGCCTGTCGTAAAGGTAAAAGCGCCGTCGCAGGAAAAGGGCAGGATATTCGCGCAGCCGTTTACGCTTCACGGCGAGCCTAAGGTCACGCTGAACTGTACTCCCGTGTCGGCTGAATTTTATCGGGACGCGTATCCCGGCGCAATCGTGCGCGGGTACCACTGCCCGCCGGTGCAGCAGCCGCATTTTAACACGGTGAGCCTGAGCGGCGCGGTGCCGGACGCTGAAGTACTGGAAATGATAGATTTTGCGTACGAAACGGTCGTCGCAAAATACCCGAAATACATACAAAAAGAAATACGCGGAACGCGTCGCCGTTCCGATTGAATGCCAAGGAAAGCCTATGGAACAGCAGCAGACAAAGAAAACAATACTCTCGGGAATCAAGCCGACGGGCACGCTTACGCTCGGCTCATACCTCGGCGCGATAAAAAACTGGGTTGAGCTCGCAAACGACTATGAGTGCTACTATATGCTTGCGGACATGCACGCGATAACAGTGCGCCAGGATCCGGCGGAACTGCGCCGCCGCACACTCGAGCAGCTTGCGCAATACATTGCGGCGGGGCTTGACCCCGAAAAGAATACTATCTTTATCCAGAGCCACGTGCCGCAGCATGCGGAGCTTTCCTGGGTGCTGTCCTGCTACGCAATGTTCGGCGAGATGACGCGGATGACGCAGTTTAAGGACAAATCCGCCAAAAACGCGGACAATATAAACGTCGGCCTGTTTACGTACCCCGTTCTTATGGCGGCGGACATCCTTATATATAACGCGGATCTGGTGCCCGTCGGGGACGACCAGCGCCAGCACGTTGAGATAACGCGCGACATTGCGCAGCGCTTTAACTCCATTTACGGAGACGTGTTCACCCTGCCGGAGGCGTATGTGCCGAAAACCGGTGCGCGTGTTATGAGCCTGCAATACCCCGAAAACAAAATGAGCAAGTCTGAAGAGGACACGGGCGGGTGCGTCTCAATTCTCGATAAGCCGGAGGACATTATGCGCCGCTTTAAGCGCGCGGTGACGGATTCCGGCAGTGAGATTCGGTTTGACGCAAAGGAAAAGCCAGGCATATCAAACCTCATCCAGATACTCTCGGCCTGCACCGGCAGAGCCTTTTCTGAAATTGAGTCCGATTTTTCCGGCAAGGGCTACGGCGACTTCAAATTAGCGGTTGGCGAGGCGGTTGTCGAAACGCTGCGCCCCGTACGCGAGGAAGCGGAAAAGCTCCTTGCCGACAAGACATATCTCGAGACGGTTTACCGCGACGGCGCGGCGCGTGCGCAAAGACGAGCGCAAAGGCTGCTGTCTAAGGTATACAAAAAGGTAGGATTTGTCGCGCTTTAAGAACCCGCGCCCCTTATAAAGCAGACCTCAAAATATGCCGTTTACACCCGAACAAACACAAATAATTCTGCGCGTTGCGCTCACGCTTTTAGCGGCGTTCGGCGTTGCTTTCTGCGCAACTCCGGTCGCGCGGTATTTCGCTGTTAAAACAGGCGCGGTAGACGTGCCGACGGATATGCGTCGAATGCATACGTCGCCTGTGCCGCGCCTCGGCGGACTTGCGATATTTCTCGGCTTTATCTGCGGAGTTGTGTTCTTTGCGGAGCTTAACAGGCAGCTGCGCGGAATACTGATAGGCTGCGCGGTTATTGTCGCCATCGGCGCGCTGGACGATGTGTTTGAGCTTACCGCCGTGACAAAGCTGATTGTGCAGATAATCGCGGCCGTTATTGCCTGCGAACACGGTATTGTCATAGGCGGGCTTGCAAATCCGCTGGCGTTTTTTGGCGGAAGCTATCTGATGTTCGGCCCTGTACTGAGCTATATAATAACGGTTGTGTGGATTGTTCTCATAACAAACGCGGTTAACCTGATAGATGGGCTGGACGGCCTTGCGGTCGGCGTTTCCGCAATTTCCTCAGTCACAACGCTTATAATCGCGCTTTTAGTCTCTGACATTAATATCGCGGTTATAGCCGCCGCAATCGCCGGCGCTTGCTTCGGCTTTCTGCCGTTTAACTTTAACCCCGCAAAAATATTTATGGGCGACTCCGGCGCGCTTTTGCTGGGCTTTGTCCTGTCCACTGTCTCAATAACGGGTTTGTTTAAGTTTTATGCCGTCGTGTCGTTTGCGGTGCCGTTTTTTGTAATCGGTCTGCCGCTGATAGACGCGGTTATCGCAATCTGCCGCCGCGTATTAAAGGGGCAAAACCCGATGTCGCCGGACAAAAAGCACTTGCACCACAGATTGCTTGAGGTTGGGTTGACACAGAAGCAGGCAGTTGTTATAATGTATGTAGTAAGCACGCTTTTGGGTCTGATTGCGGTCGTTATGACGACCAGCGGAGAAACGCGGGCGCTCGTGCTTGCG
>JAISTA010000104.1 GCA_031272845.1 Oscillospiraceae bacterium | reverse complement strand
TCGGACGCCACACCGCACTTCTCGCGATGTGGGTACAATCCCAATTGCAGCAGCGCCGTTGCCCGGCATAAAAAAAGATTTGCTTCTTTCTAAAAGAAGTCGCCCCTTTTTGGTTACTTTTTCCGGCGAAGCGGAAAAAGTAACCGCCCGCCGCGTAGGCGTTTTAGCAGTGAACCGAAAAGCAGCCAAGTCCCAATTTCAAACACCGCACCCGCACCAAACAGAGAACTTTTCGTTCCCGCCAATAGATTTTTGTAGCAAAGAACCTCAACAACGCGTCAAACCCAATCCCCCCGAAAAAAAGAGGAAAAAATCATGCTAAGAAAAATAATCCAAATCAATGAACAAAAATGCGACGGCTGCGGACTGTGCGTCCGCGCCTGCCACGAGGGCGCGCTCAGCGTAGCCGGAGGCAAGGCGAGGCTTGTGCGCGACAATTTCTGCGACGGAATGGGCGACTGCCTTCCCGAATGCCCGCGCGGCGCAATCAGCTTTGCCGAGCGCGAGGCGGCGGAATATGACGCGCAGGCGGTCAGCGCCGCAAAGCACGCGTTTCCGATACAGATAAAGCTTGTGTCGCCCGCCGCGCCGCAGCTCCGGCGATGCGACCTGCTTGTCGCGGCGGACTGCACGGCGTTTGTGCGCGCCGACTTCAAGCGTGAGCTTTGCGGCGGCAAGGCGGTCGTGATCGGCTGCCCAAAGCTCGACGGAGCGGACTACTCGGAAAAACTCGCGCAGATAATCTCTGAAAACGAGGTGCAGTCTGTGACTGTCGTGAAAATGGAGGTTCCCTGCTGCTACGGAATCGAGCTTGCGGCAAGGACAGCCGTGCAAAAAGCAGAGCGGGACATTCCTGTTTCAGTAATAACCGTCGGAACAGACGGAGGTCTGAAATAAAGACGCTGCAATTAAAGCATAAGGAGACGTGTATTATGGCGAAATGTCCGGGAGCCGATAGGCTGCGAGACGCTGTTATCAGCGAGAAAACCTGCCCAGAATGCGGCAGACAGATTGAAATGTTCTCGATTTTCCCGACCGCGGTGTGTGAATGCGGCTTCGTCGCGCAAAACGACGCGCAAAGCTGCGTGCTCTGGTGCGCCCACGCCCGCGAATGCGTCGGAAACGAAATGTATGAAAAGCTGACAAAGGGTATGCGCAAATAGCATAATAACAAAAGCCGGAGGAATCCCCTCCGGCTTTTGTTTATTGTGCAAACCGGCGTTTACCTTGCGCCGAAGCATTGTGTGCCGTAGTTTGAATATTTGCTGCCGGCTGTGCCCAAAACGTAGCCGACGCCGAGCTCCGTGTGCGTATTCGACAGCATATTGCTGCGGTGGCCGGACGAGTTGACCCAACCGTTAACGCTGCTCTGCCCGTTACCGTAGCCCGCGATTATGTTTTCACCCGAGCCGTAGCCCTCATAGCCCGCTTCCGTTATGCGTTGCCACGGATCCTTTCCTTCGGGCGTGTTGTGAGCGAAATAATTGCGCGTTGCCATATCAAGGCTGTGGTTTCTGGCGGCAAGGGCGAGCTTGTCGTTCCAACCGAGGGCGTATACTCCGTTGAATCCGCGAAACGCGTTTGTCAGTTCAAAAATCACCTGCTCCGTCGTCAGTACGGCAACCGTTCCGGCAGAGCCCTTGTCCACCGCGTAAACGACGTTGCCGTCGTTTTGGTCGGTATATTTGCTGACCGTGCTGTCGTTTGCAATCGCCGCGTCAATGTCGTTCGTGTAGTAATATGAAACGGCGCCGTTCTTGAAGTACACCATATAAAACGCGTCGTAGCTGCCGTAAAAGCAGAGCCTTGTGCCGCCCTGGTCGTTGATTGTTCTGTAGGGCGTGCCGATCGCCTTTTCCGCGTCCGCCTCCGAAATGCCGATAGCGATTATCGGCACCGGGATGTAGGGCGCCGCGCTCGGATCAAGGTATTTGTGGAGGATAACGGCGGCCTGCGCGCGCGTGGCTCCGTCGTTCGGGGCGAACAGGTTGCCGGGCATACCCGTGACAATTTTGTTCGCGACCGACCATTTTATAGCGTCCGCCGCCCAGGCCTGAATCTGCGCGTTGTCTGCAAAGCCGAGCTGTGAGGCGCTTCCGGCGGAAACATCCTGCCCGTCAATATCCCGCGCGTAGCGGTACATAACAGAAACAAGCTCCTGACGGGAGATTTCCTTGTTCGGCTTAAAGGTGCCGTCGTCATACCCCGCGACAATGCGCGTCTGCTTAGCCCAGGCAACAGGCTTTGCATACCACTCGCTGCCCGTAATATCGGGGAACGAGGAATCGGAGGAGACGGCGGGCTTGCCCTGAAGCTGATACAGCATTGTGACAAGCATTCCGCGCGTGACCGGGGATCCCGGCGCGAATTCGGTGCCGGAAACGCCTGCCATAATGCGGTTGGCGTAGCAGTAAGCAACGTCGCCGTAGAACCACTGATCCCGGCGCACATCAGTAAACGGCAAAGCGGGAAGATCGGCGGCGGAGATGCGCGGCGCGGGCACAAACGCGGATAAAAGAACGGCGGCCGCGAGAACCGCGCCTAAAAGCCTGTGTGAGATTTTTTTAAGCATTTTTGAGAACTCTCCTTACTGATTTGTATTTGTTTAGCCGCAGTATATCATGTTGGTAATATTATTGCAAGCGAAAAAGGAAATATTCTGTGTGTACCAAATCTACCCGAACACCTCAAGCGCGGCGACGAGTCTAATGCGCTCCTCATCCACCCGGCTTTTGCCGTACGCGTCAAAGAAACGCCGACGGTATTTATCGGTTTTGAGGTTGAAATTCAGCGTCCACGCGCCCCAAAACAGGTCCACATGCCGGTCACCCACACCGCCTCCGCCGAGGTCGATAAACCCGCTGAACCGCCAGTCGTCCAAGAGCACGTTCGGCAGACAGTAGTCTCCGTGCAGAAGCGTGTCAGTTTGCAGCAGATGCCCCTTTGACAGCACTATGCCGTGTGCCTGTTCCGCCGTTTCAAAGCCCCAGATTGCCGGAAAAAGACCGCTGTTGTATTTTTCCAGCCGAAAATTGCGCTCGGCTGCGGCAAGGTCGCTTTCCGTGCGGTTAGGCACGGGGCAGTCCGCGCAGTCCGACGCGTGCAGCAGAAAAAGCCGCTCCGCAAGCGTGTCGCAAAGCCGCTCCGGCTGCTCTGTGTATTTTGCCGCAGTGCAGTCGTCCCCGCTGATTTTCTCCGTCAAAAGCCAGTCGCGCTCGCCGGAGATGTACCCGGCGACATTTGCGGACAGACCCTTGTTGTGGAAATACCGCGTAAGCTCAGCCTCATTTTTGAGCGAACCGGGCGGCGCCGCTTTCAGAAAATAACCGCCTTCCCGGTCAATGAAAATTACGCGCGCTTCCTGCGAACAGCTGCTGTCGTACAGCCTTGAGCCGCGCAAAAGCGAGTGCAGCTCGGCGGGAAATTCCGATAAATCGGCCGTTATTGGTGTAAGTGTCAAGCCGGGACCTCCGTTTGGTTCGGGAATATCATCGCCCTAGGGGAAAAATGTACCGCTATCCGCTGATCTCAACGACCTGCCCGGTTATATACGCGGCCTCGTCTGACAGCAAAAAAGCTATCGCGCCAGCCGCCTCGTCCGCCGTACCGGTTCTGCCGAGATTTGTCTCGTTTTGCGCAAAGGCCTGCCTTTCGGCGTCCGAATACGCGGCCGTCATATCCGTGTCAATCCACCCCGGTGCGGCGACATTCACCCGCACGCCGCTTGAGCCA
>JAISTA010000007.1 GCA_031272845.1 Oscillospiraceae bacterium | reverse complement strand
GCGCTTTGCCGAGAACGATTTACCCGAACCCGGCGTACCGAGAAACAGCGCGTTCGGGTTTTTAAGACGCTTTCTGTCCGCCATAATGAGGTTGTTGGACAGCGGATTCAGACCGTAGTAGAGCGCCTGACCGGTTTGAAACAGCTCGCAGGTCGTAAACGGGACAAAGATTGCGGCGCCGGAGGTTGTAAGTCCGCGCTGAATCCCGACCTGGTTCACGCCGAGCGCAAGGCTGCTCATAAAGCCCTGCTCCTGGCAGAAATCCAAGCGTTTTACCGCGCAGTTGAACTTGTTTGCAATACCCGAAACGGCAAGCAGGTCAGAGCCGAGTTTTCTTCGCGTTTTTGCCGTATTCAGGATGAGAAACGTCACGAGAAACATCTTTTCGTTTCGCGAATGCAGGTCGTTCAGGAGCGCGGCCGCTTCTTTGCCGTAGGTCACAAGGTCAGCCGGAAGTACGTCCATATCATAGCCCGCGCGCACGGCTTTTTTCTGCTCGGCAATCTTCATCGCGTCTAAATCCGTGAGCTTTCGCTTGACGGCTTTAACAGCCTTGGCGTGGTCAATAGGGCGCAGGTGCAAGCTGACTGTTACGGTTGTATCCAGGTCAAGAAAGTCCGCGAGCATTTTATCCGAAAGCTCCGGCGCGAGGATTTGCAGAAAGCTGACCGCGCCGTAGTGTTCTCCGACGCGGAATGTTTTTGTCTCATGAAAATCCAAGGACGCCGGAGCGATGAAGTCACGCGTGGAAAGTCCCGTCCGCGCAATGTCCCGCCAGTTAAAGCGCAGCTTTTCCTGACCGTCCGGGTGCAACTGTCCGTGCAGAAGCTCCAGCCTGTCAATCCCGGACAGCGAACGCGCCGACGCACCTATCAGCTTGAAGTTTGCGAGCAGATCAGCCTCAATCCGCTCAAGGCGCGGCTTTGCCTCGCGAAGCGTGTCCGCCTCAACGCTGAAGGTGAGATACTTCTCCCGCACAAGACCGTTGCGTCCCTTTGCAAGCTGCTCTTTCAGCATATCCGAGTACTCACTGCGGATATCCTCAAATGCGTCGTCCCTTTGCGGCAGACAAATCGACTGCTCGAAATCTTTAACGTTCGCGCGTTTATTTATAAGCGTCAGCTGTATTCCGACAGAGCTGTCGAAATAATTCAGCAGGTCGCGGTACGCTTCAAAGATCGCGTTTTTATCCTCGTTTTGCGCGAGGGAATAGTTGACGTCCTCAAAAGCAACCGTCTTGCTGTAGGCGCGTTCATCAATACGGCAAATGCCGTCCGGGCGCATTTGTTTGTACGCAATGGTTTGCTGTGCTGTTTTCGGCGCTTCGGCGCGTCCGAATAAGCGTGTCTGAGCCGTGCGCGAAGCGGACGCGGCGGCGCTCCTCGCCTTATTTGCGCCTGCGTGATTCCGTTTCTGCTGCGCGGGCAGTCTTGTTGTTGGTTTTTGCTTGGTCTGCAAGGGGTTTGTTCTCCTGAGAAAGATATGTGTATAGGTTTTCTGTTTTGTACGGGCGGGGACGCCGGGAGATTCTGTGCCTCAGTATATTCCTGAGGATAAGCTCACCTGGCTGACCGTCGCGCTCGTACATCGCAAAAAAGAATGCCGGCAGCATTGCGGCAATCATAAGCAGCACCGCCGCGCTTCCGCCAATCACCACGCGCGTGAGAAAATACACGGGCAGTCCGATTAAGGCGGCGATTGAAAAGCAGACAAGCTGCCGCTTTGTAAGTCCGAGCGCCGCCTTTGTCTTTACTTTTGTAAGGTCCTTGGATACGCTTATATAGGCCATCAGGCTGCCTCCTGAGTGTTAGCGGCGTTTTTATCCCTGACACTCCCGGATAAATTACCGAGAATGTACTTAACGCACGGAATAGCGACTGAGTTGCCGAGCATTTGGTAGCGGCGCGAGTCTGAAATTTCCTTGCCGTCGTGACCGAAACGCGTCCAGCCGTCCGGAAAGCCCTGCAAACGCTCGCACTCGGTCGGAGTGAGGCGGCGCACGATGTAGCCGTCTCTGACCGGGTTCTGAAAATTGAGCGACCATCCCGGCTTGTTTTTAGCCTGCAGTGTGCCGGACATATTGTTTAGCTCCTTGTAGTTGCGGCAATCCACCGCTGAAACACCCGCTTCGCACACAAGAGCGGTTTCGTCCTTACACTGCCTCGCGGTCTGCGTCCCAATAATACTCTCTTCCTTAAACGCACTGTTGCTTACGCGGTTAAACGCCGCCGCCGCGTGACGACCGTCTGCCGTTACGTTAGGCGCGGCTTTATCCTGTGCGGAGACCGGGAGCGCGAGAAAGGCGGGCGTGTCCGCGGCAGTCAGCGTGTACGACAGGCTTTCATTGACTCCGCCGTTATGCGGTCTGTTTTGCTCACCGCGTCCTATCATGTTACCCTGCAGTGCGTATGCAACGCATAAATCAGGCTCGGACGCCATAGCGCCGGGGCGTGACAGACCCGCGCCCGACGCGCAGAGCGTTCCCGAAACTTCCGGGTGCGTTACCAATGGCGCGTTGCGCCCGGTGGCATTGCTGTTGGTTGCGAGTGTGTACGCCGTTTCGGATACGTTTACGCCGCCGGACTGATTTTGATGAACGCCCATAGCGCCGGGGCTGAACAGATACTGATCATTGCCCGCGGCAAGCGTTCCGCTCAGCTCGCGTTGAAAAAGCGGTCCTTTCCCGCCGCCCTCGCAGCCCTCCCGCAAGCGCATTGTCACGGCCGGCTGCGGTTCAACAACGGCGATACCGCCCTGATTACAGCAGGGGCTGCCTCCGTTTGTATCAAGCGCGCGGCTCGTGTTTGCCGCGTAAATCCCGGCTTTAGGGTTTGAGGAAGTCATGGCTCCGCTGTTAACTGACGAGATTCCGTAAGCCACGACGTTCTGACCCCGGTCGGCGCACGGCGACGAATCACCCCGCGAGGTAAGCGTCCGGGCTGTGCGCGGCTCGCACACACAGGGCGACGGAAAGCCGCAGGCTCCCGCCTTGAGCGTCGGAGATACCTCCTCGCTGTATCCGATTCCTCCGGCGGATGGCGCGGCTCCGGCTAAAAACGCGGCGGCTTTGTGTTCTTCCGCCGCCGACGCTAAAACAAGCCCTCCGGGGTTTCGTCCTCCGCCGCCGTCAGCGCCCGCAAGCGTTGGCGAAGCGCCGGACTCCGCGAAAATACGCGTCTGCTGTGAATCCCACGGATTCAGGCAGTTTTCCGCGATAAACGTCTGCTGCTTCATTCCGGGCGCCGCCTGCAGCGCGCCGGAGTGCGCACCCAAATCCCGCACCTCGTCGCGCTGATTCGCGGCAAACGCCGTCACGCCGCGCGGCTCTTTGATTCGAGCGCGGTTTTGAGCAGCGGAGGCAGTTCCTTGCCGCGCAAGGCTGCACGGCGCAGTATTCCCTCGCAAGCCTTTATCGACAAACAGTATTTCGGCGGCGCTTTTTCCTCCAAAATCCACGACAACAAAGACTCTTTTACGTCGTTGGGGTACTCCGAAATATTGGGCGTCAAGCACGCGCCAAGCGATATCAGGGCCGTTGCCTCGTACCATTCCGGCGTTTGCCCACTTGCCGGAAGCAGGCATTGGAATTTCGGTTTTTGTGAACGCTTCAAGCACGGCGCGAAAGTCACTTCCTCGCGGGTTTCCTGAACTGAACGCGCCCGGGACGTTCTCCCAGACGGCGTAGGTTGGGTATTTGCCATCGGTGGCCCTCCTCATTTCATCAATTATTCGTATTGCTTCATAAAACAAACCTGACCGCGCCCCGCTCATTCCGGCTCGCCGCCCGGCAGTCGAAAGATCCTGGCATGGCGAGCCGAAGGTTATAATGTCCACAGGCGGCAGCTCAGCGCCGCTGAGCGCGGTTATATCGCCGGCGTGTTCCATCTCGGGAAAGTGCCGTTTCGTGACCGACACCGCCTGAGGCAGAATTTCACCGGCCCACAGCGGCTCGATTCCGAAAAAAGAACCGGCATAGGGGAAGCCCCCTATGCCGTCGAACAAGCTGCCGAGCGTTATACGTTTTTCCGTGTTCACAATGATTTTTACCTCCTACCGGTCAAGACCGGGTTCTTCAATTTCCGATTGTTCCGGTTTAGCCGCGTGTTCCGGCGGATTTTCCCGCGCTCGGCGCAGTGTATCCAGCACCGATGCCGTGCCGTCCTCGCTCCGCTGAAGCAGAGGTTCGCGTTCAGCGTCCCTGACCGCGGCGGGCTGTGCGGAAAACACTAAATACTCGGCGGGAATGTCCCGCGTCCCGCTATAAACTTCTTTGAACCCGGCGTCATTCTCGGTCAGATAGCCGGACTCCGTAAACACGCCGTTTTCGTTTTTCGCGTACCGCTTTCCATACTCCGAGGCATTGAAATGCTTTTCAAGCGTCTCAATATAGTCTATAATTCCGTGTAAATCCTCATCGGCGGAGCCGTAGAGTTTTTCAAGCCCGGCGGCGTGGTTGCCGGCGTCCATATCCAGCAGATGCTGTCCCAGCATTTCAGCGTTGAACGCCGGCTGAAGCTCAAAATTGCCGAGGTTCTCTGTCAAATTAATAAGCTCCGTCACGCTCCCGCAATGCCGTCCGGCTTCTATCACGGCGCACAGCGTTTCTATCTCTGAGTCTGACAAATCACGGACTTTCGCGGCGAGGTAGTTCAGCTCCTCCAAATCCGGCCCTTTATAGGCGCAGGAATAGACGGCGTTTGCCAAACGCTCCGCCGACGAGGTGACGTCAGTGATTGAAACCTCAGAGGCTTCGCTGATTTCAAGACCGCCGAGCCATGATTGCAGCTGCTCCCGCGTCGCCGGCAGCGGCATCGTGAAACCGCCGTACTCAGGATGGGCGGCGTTCTCAATAAACACGCTGAACATAGAATTGCCGACGCCCCATGTGAGGTTTTCCGATGAAGATTTCTCCGCGATACCCCGTTCAGCCTCCGCTGTTTTATCTATGATTCCGCAAACTGCCTGCCACCAATTGTCTTCGCCGCATTTCGCGTAATACCACTTGTCAAACGCATCGCAGTCTATAATGTCGCCGATGAAGCTGTAATCACCGTCCTCGTCGTCGGGGCTGCGGTAACTGCCGTATCGGTTGCACTCCGTTTCCTGCGCGTACTGATCGAGCGCGGAAATTCTGTCGAGTATAGTACGGCACCGTTCGTCTGACTCCGCGCCGATTTCGAGATATTCAAAGAGCTTTTCGGCGTCGTCGTAAAAATATCCGTTGTATATCCACTGCTCGATGCCTCCGTTTTCGACTTGGTAGTTAAAATTTCCGAACACCACCGCAATTTGGTGCGCCGCCGGGAATCCGTCGAGAACCTCCCATTTGCGTTTGCCTTTGTTTTCTTCTTTCTGCCACTCGGTGTAAAATTCATCCATGAGAGCCTGGACTTTGTCTCCGAAAACTGCCATTATAATTGCTCCTCCTTAAATTTCTTCTCTGTAAACGGCAAGATGCCCCGGCTTTTCAGGGTTTCGTACAGGAACAGCCGTCCCTTTTGCGTCCAGCAGGTGTGCATCGCGGAGGTGTTCCCGCCGACGTGATAGGTGCGGGTTTGTGTATAGCCCTTTGCGGCGTAGTCCCGGTACAGCAGCCACGTCCCGGCGACGCGGAACTGAATGCCGAGACCATGGAGCAGGTTGTTGAACGCCGACGCCGTCATACCGTAATCCTTGGCAATCAGGCTGACGGGGATGACGTTTTCGCTTTGCAGAATTAGGTCGCAGTAGAACGCCTTCGGCGCCATCTCCTCGGCGAGATCCAGCAGCGCGGCGCTTCTCACACGCTCCTTGTTCAGCCTGCTGATGACCGCCTCCGTGAATTTCGGATTGCGGAGCATTTCGTCCAGCGTTTCAGGCGCGGCATAAGCGCCGTATTTGCGTATCGTGGGAAGCACCTCGTCGAACACCCAAGTCTCGAAACGTTCGGCGGCGGGGAGCTTGCTGCGGATAATAAGGCGGTACAAATCGCCTTCGGGAATGTAGTTACATTCCTGAACACCGCCGTTTGTAAGGACTCCCCGTTTCAGTGACCCCTTGCAATGCCTTGCAATCGCGTTTTCGGGTTTTGCGTAACCGAGCGTCTTCGCGCATTCGGTGGCGGGGAAATACGGCTTGCCGTCTATGAGCAGGACGTCGATGCTGCCGAACTCGGCGCTGTGAAACTGCTGAATTTGATTCTTGTTTTTCATAACTGAAAATCTCCTCTATAATTTGGTTCTAAGATAAAACAAAGCCGTCGTTGTGACGGCTTCGTGGACTCCGTTCGCGCTCTGACTGAATGGCGCGGAGCAGCATATCGTTGTAATCTTTGCCGTGCCTCGGCGGGTCGATAGACGCGGAGACGTCCGGTCGGTTTCCGGCAAGCGCCGCCTGAATTTTCCGAGCCGCCGTCTGCCCGGCTTCATCGGCGTCGAGGCAGAGAGAAACTTCTGCAATGTGCGGATTGCGCTCTAAAAACGCCGTCAGCGCAACGTCCGACGTGCCGCCCAGCGACAGCCGATGGCAGTCAGTTTCCGGGAACAGGCAGGCGTGTGAAAGCGCGTCTGCCGGAGCCTCGAACACCGACAGCGCGGCGCTGTCCGGGTCTTTCGCCGGCAGGGAAAAACTGAAGCGTTTGTCCGAGCCGTCAGCGTCGCGGTGATATTTTTCATAAATACCGCGCATATGTGCGAAGCGGGGAATACCGGCTCCGTCGTGTCCGACGAACACGCAGACGGTCTTGCCCTTATCGCGGCTTTCGTAAATCGTGCCGTTTTGCAGACAGGCTCCGACGACTTCCGCGCTTATACCGCGCCCGTGCAGATAGGAAAGGGCGCGTGAAGCGAATTGCGTAGGCGGCGGCAGCGTGAACTTTCTGCGCTCACGCGGTTCGGGCTTTTGTGCCGGCAGGGATAAAGCCGGCGCGGCGCGGCTGCCGAGAACCGTATCCACTGCCTCCGTGAAACCCATACCGCGCACCTTTATGAGATAATCCAGCGCGGTCTTGCCGCCGAAACCGCCGCGATTCCAAAACCACAAACCCCGGCTTATAACCAAACTGCCGTGGCTGACAGAGCGGTACTCGTGCGATCCGGATCTGCGAAGCTCCTGCGGTTCGCAGTATTGCAGATAGGACAGCAAATCCAGCTCCTTCGCCGCCGCGGCCCGTTCCGCGCTCACACCGGCCATCGCAGCGCCACCTCACGGGGATCGTGAAGATAAAGCCTTAGCGGACTGTACGGCTTTTCAATAGCAAACTCTGTTTTTTCGTTGTTGCTTTGCATAATCTTCTCCTAAAGCTCAGGCTCGGTTTTATCCGAAGTCTCTTCCTTTGTCTGCGCGGCGCCGTTCTTTTCCGCGCGCCGTCCGTCACGGATTTGCCGTGTTGCGGACGGCAGCTCCGCGGCCGCTTCCTTTTGCGCAAGCGCATACGCGCCGAGGACCGCGTCGTTGAGCAGTCTGCGCATTTCGGCGGTTACGGGAAAGCAGATATCCCGGTACTGACCACTTGAGTCTTTTACCTGCGGCATAGCTACAAACAGCCCTTTTGCCGAATCCACGACCCGGATATTGTTAACCGCGAATAAATCCGCAATAGTAATGCTTGCGTATGCAACTATGCTGTTTTTCGGCTCCGCGATCGGGTATGCCCTGACATTTAACTTGATTCCGTCTTTGCCTGCCATTTTTTTAGTCCTCCGAAAGTATTTTATTAATGTTCTTTTTGTTCTTTTGTTTGGATGCTTTTCTTAGTGCGCGCCGAACACGGACTTTGCCAGACTGCCTGTCTTAAACAGCGCAAAGCAGAGCAGCACCGTGTAGCCGACCGTACACCAAATTGCCGCGTGTACGCTGTTTGCCGTCGGAATACTTCGAAGCACAACGGCGTAAATCGCGACGCACACCATAATAAGGAACCCCTGAAAAGCCAGCGCAAACAGCGACTTCAGGTATCCGCTGCCCATTTGACCCCATTCCCGGTTTGCAAATGTCGCAAGCGGAATCGGCGCGATGGATACAGTGAGGTAAATCTCTATCATCCGTCCGAAAATGATGATAAAAATGCAGATACTCATAGCGCTCAGGCACAGCGACACAATGTTAGCCTCAAGCCACACGCCAATAAGCTCATACCACTCCATAGCCTCTAACATCACGCGCAAATCGTCTAAGGCCGCGGTCAAATTCACCTCAAGGCTGCCTGAGATAACTCCGGCGCTTTTGTTAACCGCGCTTTGAGCCAAGCCGAACACACCCATTACTATGTCGAACGTGTGCGTGAGTATAAACACGGCGCAGAATGTTTTGAAAATCCATTTGTACAGACCCATTACGTCGAAATCCGTCATGTTGTTCTTCTCAATAATCATCTGAATCAGCTCATAGCACAGAACAAACGTCAGTATCATCCCGGCAATCGGCACGATTGCCGTATCTGACAGTGTGCGTATCATAGAAAAAACGCCGGAGTTCCACCCCTCCGGCGTTTGACCAACCTGACCCGCAAGCTCTCCGACCTGTGCGTTGACTGAAGCGTACAGGTCGGCAAAGCGGCTCATAATTCCCTCTATATGCCCGCTTTTCAGCCGTTCTGCAAGCCACTCGAAAAGAAAGTCCATATTGCCGGCGCCCCCTTAGCCGAACAGACCGGAAAGCATCGGCACGAGCGTTACTCCTATTACCACTATACCGCCCCCGGCCATCAGCTGTTTTATTCCCTGGGATTTAGCGCCCGGATTGTCGTTGCCGTACCCCTCCAAAAGGTTCACAACGCCCCACACGGCAAGACCCGCGCCGAGCGCAATGACAAGCGTTGACAGCGTACTTACCGCCGATGAAAAAAACTCCATAACTAACATTAAGTCAGACAAATATAATTGTCGCAAATATTGTATATTGCGATTTGCCTGACATCTCCTTTATCAGATTTTTTGATATTGATTGTTTTGCTTCCAATTTCCGTTTTACCGGCGCAGGAGAAGCGCGGATTAATGCGTATGAATGTTTCAAATTATCTCCTTTTGCTATTCCAAATCCGGAACTGTTAATCATCCAAACTCGGAAGTAATAACTTGACAAACTCCGAACCGCGTGCTATAATGATAAAAACACTCAAGGCAGGAGTAGTCAGAACCGATGGAACATAAATATTTGCGGCGTATCGCCGACGGAGTGCTTGACACAGCGCTCGAAGCGTCCGGCGCTGTGTTGATAGAGGGACCAAAGTGGTGCGGCAAAACCAGAACGGCAGCGGAACGTGCGGCGAGCAAACTGCTTATGCAAGACCCGGACTACACCGAATCCTATCTGAAAGCTGCAGACACAAAACCGTCGTTGTTATTGAAGGGCGACACTCCGCGTCTGATTGACGAATGGCAGATGGCTCCCGTGTTGTGGGACGCGGTTCGCTTCGCCGTAGACCAGCGGGGAGAGAGCGGTCAGTTCATTTTGACGGGTTCCGCTGTGCCGAAAGATAACGCCGTTCAGCATACTGGGACGGGACGAATTTCGCGGCTTCTAATGCGGACAATGACACTCTTTGAATCTTTGGAATCGAGTGGCGATATTTCGCTCGCGGCGTTGTTTGACGGCAAATGTGACGGTGACGGATTTTCCACGCTCACAATTGAGAAGTTGGCGGTTGCTCTGACAAGAGGCGGTTGGCCCGCGTCAATCGGTGAGAAAGAATCCGTTGCGCTCCGGCGCGTGTACGACTATGTTGACGCAGTAATCAACATTGACGTGTCCCGTGTGGACGGCGTGGAGAAAAGCCCCGCACGCGTCCGCGCTTTGATGCGCTCTCTGGCGCGGAATGTGTCCACTATGGCGAATATGACGACAATCCGAAACGACATTGCCGGTGACGAGGACACGATTTCTGAAAAGACGATTGCCTCATACTTGAACGCCTTGCGTCGGATTTACGTCGTAGAGGATTTGCCCGCGTGGAATCCAGCTATGCGTTCCAAAACCGCGCTCCGTACTTCACCTAAGCGTCATTTTACCGACCCGTCTATCGCTACCGCCGTCTTGAGAGCGACGCCGGAAAGTTTGCTTAATGATTTCAATACATTCGGCCTGCTTTTTGAGTCGCTCTGCATCCGTGATTTGAGAGTCTACGCGCAAGCGATTGACGGAGAGGTGTTCCACTACCGCGACAAGAGTGGGTTGGAAGCCGACGCAATTGTACACCTTAAAGATGGGCGTTGGGGAGCGATTGAGGTGAAAATGGGCGCAAAGGAAATCGAAAACGCCGCCGAAAATCTCAAAACGCTTCGCGAAAAAGTGAATGTTGACAAAATGCGCGAACCGTCATTCCTGATGGTTCTGACCGCAACTGAGCTCGCTTACCGGCGTGCCGACGGCGTGTACATCACGCCGATTGGATGTTTGAGGCATTGACGATTGCTCTAAAAAGTACAAGACCCCCGTTTAACGCAAACGAGGGTTTTGTACTTTCGTTGGGTGACAAAACATTCTCCTAATTGCTTATTTTTTTGTTGCTGAAATTATTGAATCAGTTACACGCTGTTCAGGCGGGACAAGCGGCCTGAACTCGTATACCGCAAACTCATCCTCCGCGCGCAGGCCTAACCGCGTTGTAAGATGTTCTTTTATATTGAACGCGTTGCGGCGGTCCGCGTCCGCGAGCTGACTGTACAGCGGGTGCTTTGTAACGTCGTACTTCTTTGACAAAAACGGACGTACTCCCCGCAGCTGCAGGATACACTCGCTGCCGTCCATAACCGCAAGCTCATCCATCGTCATAAGCTCCTTGCCGAGCTTTTGGAAGCTGCGCCCGTAGGACGGGCTGTTTCCTTTGTTTTCGCTTGCGTTTACGCTGTCAATCGTCTCCTTGCCCAATAGCCTTGACCAGTCCTCCAGCGTGGTCTTTTCCTTGCCGCCGAGAAAGATTGCGGAATCGCAGTTGCCTACAATCGTATCAGCGCTGTCCTTGTAAAGGGCTTTTAGCTGTGACTGTGCCTGCAATACGAGACAAGCCGAGATTTCACGGCTTCTAATCGTCGCCATGAGCTTTTCAAGGCGCGGTATTTGCCCTATATTTGCCGCCTCGTCAATCAGGCAGCGCACGTGAACCGGAAGCCGTCCTCCGTAAACATTGTCCGCCTTTTCGCAAAGCAAGTTGAACATCTGCGTATAGCACATAGCCGCAAGGAAGTTAAAGCTGTCGTCCGTGTCCGAAATGATGATGAAAAGCGCGGTCTTGCGGTCGCCGAGCGCGTCCAGCTCAAGCTCGTCATATTTTGTAAGCTCCCGAATTTCGGCGATGTCAAACGGCGCAAGCCTCGCTCCGCAGGAAACAAGTATGCTCTTTGCCGTTTTGCCCGCCGCGAGCTTGAACTTTCTGTACTGACGCGCGGCGAAATGCTCCGGGTCGCGATCTTCTAATGCCTCAAACATCTGGTCGACGACGTTTTTATACGTCTCGTCCGCCTCGCGCACCTCCATTGCGCTGAGCATTTCGGTGAGCGTTGCAAAATTGCGCTCTGCCCGCGGCGCAAAATACTGCAAATACGCAATCAGCGCCGTGAACAAAAGAGTTTCCGCTTTCTCCCAAAAGGGATCGCCTCCCGTCTGCTCGGATTTTGTGTTGGACATGAGCGTGCTGACTAATTTCAAAATGTCCTTTTCGCCGTGAATATACGCCATGGGATTGTAGCGGTGAGATTTGCCGAAATCCACGGTGTTCAGCACTTTTATACGGTATCCGTTTTGCGACAGCATTTTGCCGCAGTCCCGCAGCAGTTCTCCCTTAGGATCCGTCACGACAAATGAGACGGGGTAGTCCTTTGACCTGCACTGCATAAGGTTCGGCTTTAAGACAAACCGCGTCTTTCCGCTGCCGGAACCGCCGATTACAAGCATATTTTTATTGCGCGCGTACTTTATGTTCTTCGGACGCGGATTCATAGTCAGGCTTTCGGTCTGCGTCAGGATTATATTGTTTTCGGAATCTTTATCCGCAAAAGGCGCGACGTCCGATGACCCGCCCCAACGCGCGCTGCCGTGTTCTGCTCCGTTCCGGTACTTTTTAGCGGTTCCGCGGCGTATATATGCAATTACGCAGACAGACGCGGTTCCCGTAAGTCCGGCGGCGCAATCCGGAAGCGACAGCTCTGAGAGCGGCGTGCGCAAAACCGCGGAAAGACCGGATATTGTCTGAAGCAGACGCACGGCGTCATTGCTTCCCTGAGATATTCGAAACGATTGTCCGAGTTTGGCAAAAAACCAAAACACGGCGGCGCAAACCAGACACGGCAGAACCCGCCGTTTCAGAAGCATGCTTATCTCCGGCGTTCTCATAGCTCCAGCTCGCTCCGTTCCTTTACAAGTTCCTTATCCCTCACCGCGTTGCGGGTTGCCTCACGGTAATTTGCAATTTTTTCGTGTACGGACGGAACTTTATGCTTGCGGTTCAGTGTTTTTGCCGCGAACTCGCTGAACGCCGCCGTCATCTGCTCCGCTTCCTTTGTGCGAAAGAACACAAGACGGCGCGGCGTTTCCGACGATTTGTCCCGCACAATTCTGAACCGTA
>JAISTA010000224.1 GCA_031272845.1 Oscillospiraceae bacterium | reverse complement strand
GCCCTGCTTTGTAACGGAGCAGGCAAGCGTGCCGTACAGGATCGTCACGCCGAGCTCCTTGAGCAGCTTTTCGGCTCTCAGAGCAAACAAATGCGCGTTGAACTGCGTGATGTATCTCTCGCGTATTTTGTCCTCAAGCGAGCCGTCCTCAAGCCATGCCTTTGGGTAGTTTGCCTCGACGACGTGCTCAATCGAGAGCTTTAACAGCTCTTCGCCGAGACCGAAAACGACTTGATTGCCGTTTCCGTCGCAAAGGGGCAGATAAATCGTGACGAGACCGAGCGTCGCCATGCCGCCGAGAGCGTATTCGCGCTCAAGCAGGATAACGCGCCGTCCCTCGCGCGCGGCAGCGGCCGCCGCCGCGATACCCGCAATGCCGCCTCCGGCGACAAGCACATCGCACGTGTGCGTTACCGGAACTTTTTTTTCGGGCTCTAAAATAAATTCGCTCATTTAACTGAACCTGCCCTGTTACTTTTCTTTCTTCGTAATCTCAATATATCCCTCGTCCGCGTTGACAAAAACGGTGTCGCCCGACTCAATGTAGGGCAGGGGATCCTCTTCAAAATCCGTCATAGACGGCACGTGCGCCTGAAGCATACAGCCGACTGTCAGCGGACTTGACTTTGTGTGCACAAACGCAGCGGGCTTTCTGCCGAAGCCGTAGGCGAGAAATCCGCCCGAGCCGCGCGGCGAGTAAAACACAAGCACCTTGTCCGTATAAGGGATTCTGTAAAGCGGATGGTTGCGCTCTGTTGTAAAGCCCTGCCAGGGAGAGACGTTCGTAAAGCCCTGAAGGTATTTAGGGGCGACTAGCGCCTCAGCCGTAACCTTTCCGGGAAATTCCGTTCTGCCGTAAATTCTTTTTACCTCAGCCATTTTGCGTTACCTCCACTCCCCGCGCCATTTTCCGGTTATCGCGGCGTCTATACAATCGTCAGACGAGCCGTAGCAGACCTGAAGCGGGTCGTTCTCGTCAGGATAGCAGCCCGTTATGTAATACGCCTGCTTTGCCGTGTCAACCGCGATACTGCGCACGCCATCCGGCACGGCGCCCATTGCGGCAAGGCACGCGCCGCTCATAAGGTGCGCTCCGGCCTTTTCGAAGATGTCGATATAGCCCAGGGCCTTTGCCTGCGGATACAGCCACGGGGCGGTCATGATCCAAAGCGGAATTTTGACCTTTTTGCCGTCCAGCTTGCCCGCAAGCTTCATAAGATCGACAATATTCAGGTGCGGGCAGCCAAGGTATACCATATCCACGTCGTTTGACGTGTGGAAGTTCAGTATATCATAGTTGCGGCGCAGCGCCGAATCGTCAATCTTTATCGTTTTGGTAAGCTTCCTGCCGCCGGCCGCGAACTCAATCGTCGGGGCCTCAGGCGTAATGCCCGGCAGATGGTACATACGCACCGCGCCGCCCGTTGACATTGCCGAGTTGAACTTCTGATACTGCGTCGTCGTCGGGCGCGCGGTACCGGTGACAATCGGCACCTCAACGTCCACCGCCTCGCCGACCGTAAAGCCGTAAACGTCCCACTCAAGGTCGGTCTTTATCTTGCGGTCTACCTCAACGAGGATCGTTCCCCAGCGGTTTTCCGTGATGTGCATATCGTAATACGGCGCTTTTCCGAGCAGGCATGTTGCGAGCGTACCGTCAAAGTTTGTGCGCGCGCCGAGAGTCGCGTTGCAGTACGGCATCTGGCTTGACTCAAACCACGAGCAGTGCTGTCCGACGCTGGGCAGATAGCTCATTGTCAGGTAGTTCGCGCAGGAATGCGTCGTCATCATACCCATTTTGCGCAGAACCGCAAATTCGTCCTCATGCATTGCCTTTTCGTGAAAGGCGGGGTCATCCTGCCGCCACTCCGGGTTTTTCTGCCCGCAGATATTGCAGCTTTCCCAGCCGTGGATCGGCGGCTGCTCGCCGAAGGGCGATTTGTTGGCGAAGGTGGGGATAGCGAACCTGCCTCCATTATCCGCGAAATCGCGCAGCTCGTCAAGTGTTATTTGATAGAACTGACTCAGCGCCAGACCCGGCGTGTGCATATCGCCCGTGCCGTCCAGGTCAACAAGGCGGTCCGCTCCGGAGATTTGGCACATCTCAACGAGATACTGCATGCATTTTTGCTTGACGATACCCTCTTCGCCCTGGAAAATGCGTTTTTCCTCGTCAGTCAGTGACGGAAAATCGTATGACATTTATAGTCCTCCTGATATAAAAGCCGCAATACTGCGCCGCGCTTGACGTTATGCCTGTGCTTCAGCAAAGTGCCTAACATAACGCGGGCGTATTACGGCTTTTGAAGTTATACTTTATTTTATGCTCTTATTTGCCGGTTTTTTGGCGGTAATACTCATCGTCGCACACGACGACATTTTTCAGCGCGCCGCGCTCTGAATCGTCAAGCGCTTCCTGAATCTTGTCGAGAGGGAACCAGTTTGTCAGCAGCGAATCAATGTCGAGCATTCCCTGACGGTACATATCCATATACTTAGGAATATCGCGGCGCAGCGTCACGGCGCCCATAACGCTTCCCGTTACGCGCTTGCCGGACAAAAATTCCATATAGTTCACGTCGCCCATCATTTCGTCGCGCGGATGTCCGTGTCCGACGATAACCATCTGGCCGTAGCCCGCCGTCAGGTTAAACGTCGTGCGCTTGATTCCGTTTCCGGCGACGCCGACAAGGCTGTGGTCAACGCCGAAGCCGCCTGTTATTGCCTTTACGGCCTCCACAACGTCAACCTCTTTGGGATTGATAAAGTGCGTCGCGCCGAATTTCTTGGCCGCGTCAAGCTTAATCTGCTGTGTGTCTATCGCGATAATCGGAACGCAGCCGCAAAGGCGCGCGCCCATAATCGCCGACAGTCCGACGCCGCCGCAGCCGACGACCGCGTAGGACTCGCCGGGCTTTGGCTTTGAGCGGTTTAACACCGCGCCGAAGCCGGACATAAAGCCGCAGGCAAGCGCGGAGCCGATTTCAAACGGAATATCGTCGTCAAGCTTTACGAGCATGTTCTCGTACGCGTTGCAGTAGGTCGCAAAGCCGGCCGCGCCGGAGCAGGTCTGCGTCACGCGCTCGCCGTTTAAGCGGGTAAACGCGCTGGCAA
>JAISTA010000194.1 GCA_031272845.1 Oscillospiraceae bacterium | reverse complement strand
TTGGTGATTTTACGACGGTCATCCCGTGGTCTCGGCATTCCGCACGTATATTGTCCAGTTGCGGTGGTTCTAGGACGGCAATGTCGTGGTCTCGGGGACGGGACGCTGAGGGCAGCGTCCCCTACATGGGATTACCGCGCCTCGCCACGGCGGGACACGCACTCCATCGCCGCGCCGCAACAGCGCAGGGCGCGGTGCGGGTGTGCTTCGCCAAGTCCTGTGGCCACCCACCTGCACCCACCTCCGGCACATAGGGCTCAAGCCCGTCATTCGGCAATTCTGTCCGGGTTCGGATGCACGGAACGTCTAGGCGCCGCACCGCACTCGCCTAAGCCTAAAAGCTGCTTCTTTGGTTACTTTCTTGCAGCAGCAAGAAAGTGACCGCCCGCCGCGCAGGCGCTGAGCTTCGCGAAGCTGCCAAGCTTCGCCGTAATTCCAAACACCGTACCCTCCGGCGCACGACAGTACGCACCCGCATCCAGCAAAAGTCCCCGCAGCAAACAACTCCGCCACTGGTGCAATTTACCATTTGACAATTCTCTCATCGCGCGATATAATAATAAAACTTTATTGAGGTATGTTTCTATGCGCTTTGTTTCGATGTTTGTTATTCGACTTAGCGGCTTCTGTTCAGAATAACAGGAGCCTAATTTTCGCGCGCATTTGTTGCGTACATTCTTGGCGGCTCCGTGAGGGGCTTTTTTTATTTGCAAAACTCAAAACCTATGTATATACCTAAAACAAAAAGAATACTCACAGTATGCGGACATTACGGCTCCGGCAAAACCGAGGCTGCGGTGTCGCTGGCGTTTGCCAGAAGACGCGCTAATCCGGAAATTCCGCTTGCGATTGTCGATCTCGACATTGTAAACCCGTACTTTCGCTCACGTGAGCGGCGGGACGAGCTTGCAAGGGTCGGAGTGCAGGTTTACGGCAGCATTTACAAGGGCGACATTGCGGCCGAAATTCCCGCGCTGGGCGCGGACGCGAAAACGCCTATTGAAAATCCCGATACAGACGTGATAATTGACTGCGGCGGAAATAACGCCGGGGCGAATGTTCTGAACCAGTTCAGCAAGCTGCTGAATGAGGATAACTCCGATATGGCGGTCGTTGTAAACTTTAACCGCTTTGAGACAAGAACAGTTGAGGCCGCTGCGGAGCATATTGCGGCGATTGAGGCGGTAACGGGACTCGCCGCGCGGTACATTATCAACAACACACATCTTTTGACGGAGACGACGGCGGAGACGATTGCGGCGGGGCACGCCCTTGCGGTAAAAACCGCCGCGCTGACGAAAAAAGAACTGCTGATGACGACATATCCCGAAAAATATGTCAAGCTTACGGATATTGCGGTGCTGACTGACAGGCTTTTTCCCGTGGGAATGCATATGCGTGAGACGTGGCACGACGTGCGGTAGCGGCCGCGCAGCTGAAATTGTGGATTTTGCCGCACCCGGCTTTACCCGGTGAGCGGCTGACCGATAAATTATAAAAACATTTATATATTAGGAGAACCAATCAACGAAATGCCGAAATTCAGCGTAAATATCGACGGCGACGTGTGTAAGGGCTGTGAGCTTTGCCGCTCCGTCTGTCCCAAAAACGTCCTCGCGATGGAGGGAAAAATCAACACAAAGGGCTACACGCCCGCAACGGCCGTCCGGCAGGAGGACTGCATAGGCTGCATATCCTGCGCGCTTGTCTGCCCTGACGGGGCAATTGAGATAATCAGGGAGGACGCGTAAAATGGCGGATAAAGTGCTTATGAAGGGTAATGAGGCGTTTGCGGAGGCCGCTATGCGCGGCGGCTGCGCGTTCTACTTCGGTTACCCGATAACACCGCAGTCAGAGATACCGGAATACATTTCCCGCGAGCTGCCGAAACGCGGCGGAAAATTCCTTCAGGCAGAGTCTGAGCTTGGGGCGATAAATATGGCTTACGGCGCGGGAGCGGCGGGCGGCGCGGTTTTTATCTCGTCGTCTTCGCCCGGAATCGCGCTTATGCAGGAGGGAATTTCGTTTATCGCGAGTGCCGAGGTGCCGCTTGTCGCGCTTAACGTATCG
The DNA here is from genome assembly GCA_031272845.1 of Oscillospiraceae bacterium. Classification (GTDB taxonomy): domain Bacteria; phylum Bacillota; class Clostridia; order Oscillospirales; family Oscillospiraceae; genus JAIRRO01. The sequence continues at coordinate 2,326 of JAISTA010000194.1, read as the reverse complement.
CGCGGAGGCCCCGGAATCGGCGGAATTCAGCCCGGTCAGGCGGACTACAATCAGGTGACGCGCGGCGGCGGCAACGGAGACTATAAGGTTCCCGTATTCGCGCCCGCTTCAATACAGGAGGCTGTCGATATTCTGTACGGGGCGGCAGAGCTTGCAAAATACTGGCAAAACCCGATTATGGTGTTTGTCGACGGTATTATGGGTCAGATGATGGAGCCGGTAGCTCTGCCGGAGCAAAAGCCTTTTTCAAAGCCGGAGGACATTCGCAAGGAGCGCCCGTGGGCGATAACAGGCTACGGTGAGGACGACGGCAGCAAAAACGTCGTAAAATCCCTGCGTATGCAGCCGGACGACCTTGAGCGCCACGTTGAAAAGCTCTTTGCAAAATACGCGATTGCGGAAAAAGAGCTTGTAAGCGTTGAAAGCGAGGGACTTGAGGATGCCGATATTGTGCTTGTGGCCTACGGCACAATGGCTCGCATTACAAAGGAAGCCGTGCAGCTTTTGTCCGCACGCGGCATAAAGGCGGGTCTGCTTCGCCCGATTTCACTTTGGCCTTATCCCTACGCCGAGTTCGAAAAGATTAACCCAGAGGCAAAGGCCGTTGTGTCCGTTGAGCTTTCAATGGGGCAGATGGTGCAGGACGTGAAGATTGGCGTTGCGGGTAAATTCCCGGTAGGGCTGATAAACCGCACAGGCGGTATGATTCCGACGTCGCTTGAAATAGCGGACCGCGCGGAGAAGATTTTTAAGGAGGGTGTGTAATTATGGCGACAACATTATTTAAGTATACAAAGGGAATGCACCGCGTCGATACAAGCTACTGCCCCGGCTGCACGCACGGCGTTGCGCACCGGCTTATTGCGGAAACGCTTGAGGAAATGGGAATGCTTGGCGACACAATCGGCGTTGCGCCGATCGGCTGCGCTGTGCAGGCGCACAAGTTTTTGAACGTCGATATGTGCGAGGCGGCGCACGGACGCGCACCGGCCGTCGCTTCCGGAATACGGCGCGTTCACCCGGACAAGCTCGTGTTTACCTATCAGGGAGACGGCGACCTTGCCTCAATCGGAACGGCGGAGATTGTCCACGCGGCAATGCGCGGCGAGAAGATAACGACGTTTTTCATAAACAACTGCATTTACGGAATGACGGGCGGACAGATGGCGCCGACGACGCTTATCGGTCAGAAGTCCACAACAAGCCAGGACGGACGCACAAAAGAGCAGGCGGGCAGTCCGATTCACGTATCCGAGCTTTTAGCGACGCTTGACGGCGCGGTTTATATCGAGCGCGTAAGCCTTGCGACGCCCGGCGACATTCGCAAGGCGAAAAAGGCGGTGCGCCGCGCGTTTGAGGTTCAGCAAAAGGGACTTGGGTTCTCGCTTGTCGAGTTTCTCTCGACCTGCCCGACAAACTGGGGTGTAACGCCGCCGGACGCGATGAAGTGGCTGCAGGAAAACATGCTTCCGCAGTTTCCGCTCGGCGTTCTTCGCTCTCCCGAGGAGGTAAAGTAATTATGGCGACGACAAAGCTGTTTTTTGCCGGCTCCGGCGGCCAGGGAATTATCCTTATGGGGCAGATGGTGACATATGCCGCGATGTACGCGGGCTACAACACAACCTACTACCCGTCCTACGGTCCGGAAATGCGCGGCGGCACGGCAAACTGCACCGTTATCGTGTCGGACGCCGCAGTTTCTTCTCCGATTGTGTTCGAAGCGGACACCGTCGTTGCGATGAACCTGCCGTCACTCATAAAGTTTGAGCCGATGGTAAAGACTGGCGGCACGCTGCTTGTAAATTCCTCGATTGTTGACCGAAAGGCCGAGCGCACGGACATAAACGTGCTGTACGTTCCGGTTCTTGAGATTGCGAACGAGTTGGGCGCGTCTAAGGCGCAGAATATGGTCATGCTCGGCGCGGCAGTGCGCGCCTCGGGCGTTGTGCCGCAGGAAATGATCGAAAAGGTTATGCGCGAAAAGGCGTTTACCGGGAAGAAGGCGGCGACAATACCGCTGAATATTAAGGCTTTTGAGCACTATAAGGCATAGATGTTGAGGTGTGCGGTGTTCTTTTAGACGCAAAACTGGAGGCGGGAGCGAAAAGTTCTCTGTTCGGGGCGGGTTGCGGTGTTTGAAATTGGGATTTAGCTGTTCTTCTATTCACTGCTAAAGCGCCTACGCGGCGGGCGGTTACTTTTTCCGGTTCGCCGGAAAAAGTAACCAAAAAGGGGCGACTTCTTTTCTCTTGAGAAAAGAAGCAAAATCGCTTTATGCCGGGCAGACGGTGTAGCTGCAATTGGGATTGTACCCACACCGTGAGAA
>JAISTA010000125.1 GCA_031272845.1 Oscillospiraceae bacterium | reverse complement strand
CCTCGTCGGGAGACGCACTACATTGCCGCTAGAGCGTGCGGCAGCGATCGTAGCAGCACCGTCCTTCCGGTTGGCACCCCCACCGCAATCCGCGCACACATGCAGCCTAACCTAAGTCTCTAGCCCCGCGACAGGCTTCGCCCCTGTGTGCGGCGGTGCGCAGGCGTTCGGACGCTGCACCGCACTTCTCGCGGTGTGGGCAGGGACTGCATTGCAGCTACTCCGCCTGCCCGGCATAAAAAGATTTGCTTCTTTCTAAAAGAAGTCGCCCCTTTTTGGTTGCTTTTTCCGGCGAAGCGGAAAAAGTAACCGCCCGCCGCGTAGGCGCTCTTGCTGTGAACCGAAGAACAGCTAAATCCCAATTCCAAACACCGCACCCTGCCCCAAACAGAGAACTTTTCGCTCCCGCCTTGAGTTTTGCGTCTAAAAGAACATCAGCCCCGCCGCAAACCCAAAACAAAAAAGCGGGAAACAAAAAGCTCCCCGCCAAACAACTCCGCCCCCGCCTAGCCTAAATCCTCATACAAATACTGAAGTCTCACCTTGTCGCCCATCAGCGTTATTGCTTGCTGCGGGCACAGGTTAAAGCAGCGATAGCACAGCGTGCATTTTTGCGGTGATGGGCAGTTTTTCTTGCAGATACCGCAGCCGTCGCATTTCGCTTTGTCAATTTTCGGCCCCGGATTGCCCGGTTTTTCAGCTTGCGGGTGTGCTTTTGCGCTCAGGCCGTGCCGCGGATACGCTCCGCGTTCTATCAGCTCCGCGAGCGCCGATATTTTCTTGTCGGCACGGCTCAAAACCTTTGGATTGCGCCGTTTCGGCAAAAGCGTTGTTATAAGCCTTACATCGCCGATGTTGTCCGGCATTTTGACGGTCTCTCCGCCGAGAATCTCCGCGCCGTGCCAGCGGAACAGCGCTGCCGCGTTCGCGACTGCCGCACCGCTTACCATTGCGCAGGCCGCAAGGATAAAAACGCGCTTGCCTTTCCAAAACTCCGCATTGCCGTTTATGTAATCGCGCACAATTCCCGGCATATTCGTCATATAAATAGGGAACGCGAAAATCAGGCTGTCCGTCCGCGCGATTTGCTCGGCGGCGTCTTGGGCCTCAATCGACACTGCGGGACACCCGAGTTTTTTGGCAAGCAGCTCTGCAAGGTGCCTTGTATTACCCGTTCCGCTGAAATATAAGCTCAGCATTTTTGTTTCCTCCGTTTTCGGCATTCGCCGCGCTTATAATATAGTACTTCAACTTATAAAGCAGTACATAATATTCGGCTTTACAGAACGCTTAGCCGTATGGTTTTCGGCAAAGCTCCGCGCGCGTCAAAAAAACACCGGGTTTTCTCCGCAAAAACAAACAGGGCACAAGCCGCACAAGCTTCAGCGTTCAAACCGTGCGGACGCTGTTACGCGTCCGGACAGGTTTTCGCTGAAGCTTGCGAGGCTTATGCCCTGCGCTTGCTCGTGCAGATTCTCAGCTTACGCTAGGTTGACGTTGACAGCGCGCAGTCTGCGGCTGTTCTTGGGATCCTGCTCTGTTTCGAACGTGACGCGCTGACCCTCGTTCAAGGAACGAAAGCCGCTGGACGTGATTGCGGAAAAATGTACAAAGACATCCTCGCCGCCGTCGTCATTGGATATAAAGCCGAAGCCCTTATCCGGGTTGAACCATTTTACTGTACCGTTACTCATTGGGTACCTCCGATAAATATTTTTCGTACCCAAAACAAACAAAACTCGCCGGGCAAATCATCAAACAGCAATGATACGCGCAAGCGAGCACAAGGTCTTTTCATGAATACTTCGGTTAGTTTACCACACTGTTCCGCTGTTGTCAAGCATTTTTTCCAATATTTCATTGGTATATTATGGGTGTGTATTCATCGCGTCGTATACCCTCTCGTCGCATAGCTCCGCCCGATTTTCCCGCCTATTCCGCGATAATCGCCTCAAGCTCTATCTCTACGAGCTGTGTCGGCCGGTTCAGCGCCGTTGTGCCGACGACAGTAAAGAGCGGGCGCACATCGAAAAACATCTCGCTGTAAGCGCGGGCGATTTCAGCGCCGTGCTTCATATCCGTCGCGTATACCTTGACGGAAACAACGTCCTTTATGCCCGCTCCGGCCTGCTTTAACAACCCCGCGAACTTTTCAAGCACAAATTTTGTCTGCGCGTACGCGTCGTTTTCTCCGTAGACGCTGCCGTCCGGCAAAACTGAGGTCGTGCCGCCGATTTTGACAAACGGCCCGACCGCGACCATGCGCGAGTAACCCGCCTTGTCCTCAAGCGGCGCGCCGCTGCCGTAATTTTTGCGTTCAAGCTTCATTTTTTGTCCTCCAATTGCTGTGTTTTTTTGAAAATGCGCGCCGCTACACCTTAGCCTTAAAGCGGTCGCACCTGAACTTATCGAGCGGCAGCGCCGTCTCCTGTCCGAGCGCAAGCTGGCTCAGCAGCAGTCCCGCGACCGGCGACAGGCCGAAGCCGTGTCCCGAAAAGCCGCAGCCGACAGTCAGACCCGGCGTTTCAGCGGGGTTGCCGATTACCGGAATGTGATCCGCACAGTCGTCTATAACGCCCGCCCATGTGCGCAGGATTTTCAATTCTTTAAGCACCGGGAAAAAGCCGATTATACCCCGGCAGGTGCTTGAGGCGGATATGCTTGACCCGACCGTGCGGCTGCCGTCGGCGTACGGCTCAAGGCCGTGCGTTCCGCCGAAAACAAACGACCCGTGCGTTGACTGGTGTCCGTAAAAGTCCGCCATCGCGGTGCCGAGCATCTGGTAAAACAGCGGGGGCGACTCCTCTGTAACAAGCGTTTCGAGAACAACCGGGTTCATCGGCACGTCAAGTCCGACTGAGCCCAACAGCTTTCGGCTGTCATACCCGGCGGCAACGATTACGCCGTCCGCCTCATAAACAGTGCCGTCCGCTGTGACGACCGCAGTAACGCGTCCGCGCAGCTTGCGCAGAGCGGTCACCTGCGCTCCCGAAACAAAGGTCACGCCAAGCCGCCGTGCCGCGCTGTAATACGCCAGCGTCACAAGCAGCGGATTCGCGTGTCCGTCTGTCGGGCACCAGCTTGCGCCGATTACCTCGCCTGACAGGTACGGACAGAGCTCCCGCGCCTCGGCGCTGTCCACCATACGCATATCAAGGCCGCCGGCTTGCGCGTTTTTGACAAGGCCGCGCAGAATCTCTAGGTGCTGCTCTGTTTTGCCGAGCCGCAGGTTGCCCTCCCGGTAATACTCAATGTCCATCCCCAGCTCGTCAGACAGCGACGGCCATATATTTTTCACACCGTACATTACAAGCGGCAGCTCGGCCGGGTGCCGCCCTGACTGCCGCACGCCGCCGCCGTTGCGCGACGAGCCGCCGTTTCCGATATACGGGCTTTTTTCAAGCACGGTCACCTGCACCCCGGTCTTTGCAAGGTAATACGCCGCCGCGTTTCCGATTGCCCCCGCGCCGACTATAATTATTTTACTCATTCGCCGAATACCTCGCTTGCGATTATTCGCATTTCCGTCGGCCTCATCGGCGCGCGGCCTGTCGCGTCGTCCAGCTCAGACTGCGAAATTCCCAGTTCGCGCGCGATAATCGCCTTGACAAGCCGGCCGCAGGTCTGACCCTGACAAAGCCCCATACCGCACCGCAAAAACCGGCGCGCCTCGTGTATATTAAACATTCCGTCGTGCACCGCGCGGCGAATCTCGCCTTTTGTTATCTCCTCGCAGCGGCAAACGACCATATCGTCGTCCGGCTGCGGAACTAAATCGGATAAAAGCTTACGCTCCGTCATTGCTTACGCCTCCCTTTTCCAAAACCGCGCGCGGCCGCAAAAAGCCTGCGGCACCGCTACTGTCAGCAGTCCCGTTTTGTCAAACGCGGGCGGGCTCTTGAACTCCAAAACCTCGCCCGGGCAAACCGGCTTTCCGTCCCGACCGAGACACACGCCTGTATCTCCGGGCTTTGGCGCCGGTAGAAACTCATACGGTATCGTGACGGACGCAAGCCCGCCCCCAATGTCCTCATTCACAAGAAATATCGCCTGACCTGAGCAGGACGCAACGCACAGGCCGCAGCCGATACACTCCGCACCCGCGTCTATCTGCGGCAGCGCGACGATGTTCTCTCCTACCGTGATACAGCCCTTCGGGCACGCGTCCTGACAGGGGTTGCAGGGAATGTTCTGCGTGCATTCGATCACGGGGTGTGTGCCGGCGGCGGAGCGGACTCCGGGGTAGCCTGCAACCTCCGCGTCGTCCAGATACCCGCGCGTTAACAGCGACATCGACACGTCAAAGCCCTCGTCCGTTTTGTCCGGTATTTTGCCGCGATTTTTCGGGGCGAACATACCCTCGCGCAAAGCTTCAAGCGCCTGCTCAAGCTCGCCTGCTCGCGCCTTGAGCGCCGCGTCCGGCAAAAAGCCGAGATAATTTGCGGCAGCCGCACCGGAGATGCGTCCCTCAATCATCGCGCTTGAGGCCTCCTCAATACCGGAAACGTCCCCGCAGGCGTAAATACCGGTAATGCTCGTTTGTCCGTACTCATCGCAAACAGGCAGCCGTCCGAACGGGCCTTTGTCCTCCATTTCGCAGCCGGCCGTTTTCAGCAGTCCCGTCGCGCTTGACAGCCCGACCGCTATGCAAATCGTGTCCGCGTCAAAGTGCTTTTCGGTACCCGGAATTACGCTCCAGCCGGAGTCCACCTCGCCGATTGTGACCCCGGTCACACAGTCCGACCCCTCGGCGCGGACAATCGTGTGCGACAGGTAAAACGGAACGCCGCACCGCGCAAGCTTTGCCGCGTGAACGCCGTATCCGCCGACGCGCGGAGCCGCGTCCGCCACAGCGACGACCTCGCACCCCGCCTGAAGCAGCTGAAACCCCACGACAAGTCCGACATTTCCGCTGCCGAGCATCAGAACCCTGCTGCCCGGACGTACGCGGTTAATGTTCATCATAGTTTGCGCGGCCCCCGCACCCATAACGCCCGGAAGCGTCCAGCCGGGAAACGCCAGCATATTTTCGCTCGCGCCTGTTGCGACGATTATGCTGTCGCCCTTATAGTGCCGCGTTTCGTCTCCGATTCGAACAAGAATCTCCCGCCCGTCGTACAGTCCCAGAACGGGCGCGTTCAGAAACACCTCAACGCCGAGCCTTTCGGCCTCGGCCAAAAGCTCCGAACCGATATTGAAGCCGCGAATCTTTGCCTTGTGCGCCTTTGAGCCGAAGAATTTATGGATCTGCTTGAAAAGCTGTCCGCCCGGCTTTGCGTTTTCGTCAAACACGGCGACGCGCATACCGCATTTTGCGGCCTCAGCCGCCGCCGAAAGTCCGGCCGGCCCCGCGCCTGCGACAATCAAATCATAACGCTTCATTTGCCCGCCTCCCCGCGTCTTGCCGCCGCGCCGTACTGAGTTTCAACCGCCGTGCCCTCGGCGAGCGGCGTTACGCACGTTCTGACGTTTGGCCGTCCGTTGACCACCATAACGCAGTCCGTACATCTGCCTATCGCGCAGAACACACCGCGCGGCAGTCCGAGTTTTTTTGTATAGCGGTGGGTTAAAACGCCGTTTGCGCGCAGAGCCGCGGCAATCGGCTCGCCCTCCCGCCCTTTAATTTGCTTTCCATCAAAGGTAAAGAAAACCTCGCGCGCGTCCTCCGGCTCTCCCAATATCGGGTGATTTTCAATCCGCATTATTATGTCCGCCTCATAGTAATAGTCAATTTCCGCGCCTATCGCAGATACGGCACGTCCCACAGGTTCAGCTTTACGCCGATACCCAGCTCAAGTGCCTTGCGGTATACGATCGTACCCCAGGCAACGTCCTCTGTCGGCATACCGCCGACGGAATAAATCGTGACCTCGTCCTTTTTGCGGTGTACAGGCGCCTTGCCGATCAGCACATCGCCCAGATCGTCGAGCTGTTCCTTTTGCATTTTGCCTGCCGCGATAAGCTCCATAACGTGCACGGCCGGAATCGGAATTGTGTTGTAAGCGGGGCAGTCCTCCGAGTGATACTCCTCGAACCACGCCTCGTAGAGCATGATGTTATCCGCAACGCTCCGCGCGCGGTTTATGAGAAAATCATCGTCAAACCGGGCGGAGGCGGGACAGGCGATTATCGCGCCGGGCTTAATCCATTCCTCCGCAATGTACGGATAGGAGCTTGGGTCTCCCGTCGGAGACGAGGTCGCCAGCTCGACTATATCGCAGCCGCGCACGGCCTGTTCAATTGTATCGACGATCTCAATATCGGTGACTGTCGGGTGTTTTTCGCGCACCCACGCGGCAAAGCCCGCGGCTGACGGCGATTCGGGCGAAGAACCCTTGATTTTCAGCGAAACGATCCCGGGACGAGTCGCCATAACGGCGTCAAACGCCGTTTTAGACATAACGCCGGGGCCGATAATACCGCAGGCAGCCGCGTTTTCCGGCGCAAAGTACTTAAAGCCAACTCCCGGAACAGCGCCCGTGCGGTAAGCCGAAAGAATATTGGCGGACATTAAGGCAAGCGGCGCTCCTGTGTCCTTGTCGTTTAACATAAGCATAAGAATCGAGCGCGGCAGGCCTTTTTTGCGGTTTTCGACGTTCGAGCCGTACCATTTCATACCCGCCATATCGAACTTTCCGCCGAGGTACGCCGGCATTGCCATAAAGCGGCGGTCAGGCCCGTCCTTCGGCATATTGGGGAACGCTGGCTCCGCCGGAAAATTGACCATCGCGCCGTGCGAGTTGCCGTTAGCACCCGCCATACGGTAATCCCCTACCTTCATAAGGCGGAACATTTCCTCAATAGCCTCGACGCAGGCCTTCATATCGGTAACCCCGGCCTTTATCATATCTTCTTCGCTGAGATAAATAAAATCAATTCGTGTGTCCGGCATTGCGTTTTCCTCCAAAACCGCCCGCTTTTTGCGGATAAATATACTTAAATTGTGACACGATTTTAGCACGCCGCAACGGCCGCGATATAGTAAAAATCGGAACAACGCAAAATCCCCCGACAGAAAACAGCTTTCCGTCGGGGGATTTGTTTGCGTATTGTTTTGCAACGCACCTACACCATAAGAATGGAAGCGTCGCCGAAAATCTGCGAACCGTACATAAACAGCGCGTCCGACCCCGGCACAAGCTCAACAAACTCGCCGAGCAGCCGCGCGTTAATATACCGCAGATCTACCAGCGTAACAGTCTCGTAGCCGGAATATTCCGCGATAAGCGGCGCGAGCGACGACGAAAAGGAGTCGCGGAAAATGTACAAATGGCGGCCGCTGCCCGCGTTTTCGGCGTTTGTCAGGCGGATTATCATCTGCGGGCCGCACAGAAACAGATTGTACGGGTCAATCGACAAAAAGCCGTGCGACTCACCCGCCGTTTTCAGGTTGTACAGCGCGGCAAAGTCGTACTGCGCGCCCGTGCCGTCGTCATAAACAGGGCCGGGAATGAAGCTTCCCGTGCCGAGAAGGTATTCGGCAGTCACATGCGGCGCCTCGATAATCGTCGCGGTGTCCGGCGCGACAGGCAGGGCAAGCTGTCCCGGATACACGCCGGAAAATTCGCCGACCGTGCGGGTTTGCGCCGCGTCAATAACCCACGGATCGCCTGTCAGCTCACTCCCGAGCGCGGCGAGTACAGGCGCAAGCCGCGCCTGATTCCAGTGCAGATCCGTGCGGTAAAAGTCGCCTGACGCAAGCGCCCCCGAAATATCTAACTGCCGCATATTCGGCAGAGCTTCGGCAAAAATCCGCGCGGCAGCACCGGGTTCAAAGCCGGGATACCAGCTTCCGGCAAATACGCTCTTGTCCGGAATGACGCACAGGCGCACGTTCATGTCGTACAGCCACGTATCGGCGACCGTCTGTATTTTCGCGGCAATCTTCCTGTATTCGTCCGCGTTGATTTCCTGAAACTTCCCCGCACCGGACTCCCCGAGGTACAGCCCGCCCTTGTCGGTCTGCCGAAAAACGGAGAATACAACGCGTGAATGCAGCTTGCGCATCGTCTCGCGAAACGGAAACGAGTCTGCGGCAAAATCCTCAAAGCTGCCGGTGTACTTGCCAGAAATCAGGCTTGCGGCTGTCAATTCCTCGAGCTTTGCCGCAGGGCGGCGCTCGCTTGCTATTAGCTGCGGCGATGCGGCTGCAAGCCGCGTAACAAACACCGCGCCGAGTATCGCGGCAAACACAAGGGCCGTGAGAATGTGCCTGATTTTATCCTGCTTCATATCCCCGCCCTCCTAAAACCTGAAGTAGATGAACGGATTAAACGACCCGTCCGCAAGATACGCCGAAACAGCGATGAGTATCACCGCAACGGCAACCGGCTCCGCCGCCACAAGCACGCCTTTCCCAATGCGCCTGCTTTCGGCGAGACCGAGCAGCTTTTTCGGCAGCGGCGTCGCGCCGATAACGGCGATAAGTATCGGCACAAGGTAGCTCCGCAGATAATAGAGCGTCTTAGCCGTAACCGCACCTCCCGCTCCGACCATAAGCCCGAAACGGTGAGCGATCTCTCCCGCTGAAAACGAGTTGAAAAACACCCAGCTAACCAGCACAAGCGCGATAACGTACACGCGCCGCAAAACCGACGGCAGCCTTTGCAGCGGCTTATTCAGCAGGAACTTTTCAATAAGCAAAAGCAGCCCGAAATACACGCCCCACAGGATAAAATTCCACCCGGCACCGTGCCAGAACCCGGTCAAAAGCCACACAACAAGTATGTTCAGCACCTGACGTACGGCTCCGCGCCTGTTGCCGCCGAGCGGTATGTAGACGTAATCGCGGAACCAGCTGGACAGGCTGATGTGCCACCTGCGCCAGAACTCTGTTATGCTGCGCGAAATGTACGGATAGTCGAAGTTTTCGAGAAACCTAAAGCCGAGTATTCTGCCGAGGCCGATTGCCATGTCGGAGTAACCCGAAAAGTCGAAATATATCTGCAAGCCGTAGGTGATAAGGTACAGCCACGCGGCAAGAGCGTTGTTTTCCGCCGCAAAAATGCTGACAACCTCGGCAAGAGTGTTCGCTATAAGCACCTTTTTGGCGAGTCCGGCGGCAAACCGCCGCGCGCCTATCCCAAAATCCTCAAAAGAGGCTTTGCGTCGGTCAAGCTCGCGCGCAACGTCCACATAGCGCACAATCGGCCCTGCGATAAGCTGCGGAAACAGCGCGACGTAGGTCGCCAGCAGCAGCGGATTTTTCTGAACGGCGGTATCGCCCCGGTACAGGTCTATGTCGTAGGACAGCAGCTGGAACGTGTAAAACGAAATGCCGATTGGCAGCGCAATTTTCAGCAGCGGAAGGTCAACGCCCGGCAGACCGTTCAGGTTTGCCAGAAAGAAGTCTGCGTACTAGAAAAAAGCAAGACCGCCAAAGCCCGCAAAAAGCACTGCGATAAGCTCAAGCTTAGCGCCTAACCCGCC
>JAISTA010000053.1 GCA_031272845.1 Oscillospiraceae bacterium | reverse complement strand
GAAACAAGCTCCTGCTTGATCAGATTAAAGTAATTGTCCACATCGTCGTCCCGCTGCTCCGTTTTCTGCGCCAACTCCAAATCCGTGCTGACATAGGCGGAAACCGCGTCGTGCACCATAGAAACCGCAATAGCCGCCATCTGCGGAATATGTCCTGAATCCGCAAAGGTGTTTTTTTCGGCAATACGCAGCGTCAACTCCGCAATGTCGGCCGCGTTGTCTCCGATACGCTCCATGTCCGTAATCATCTTGAGCGCGGTTGTGATTTTGCGCAGGTCGGACGCGACGGGCTGCTCGCGCGCAATCAGCCAAAGGCACTTGGACTCAATCACCTTTTCCAGGTCGTTGACCGCCTTATCGTCCTCCATGATAGACTCGCAAAGCTCCAAATCGTTGTTTTCAAACGCGCGTACAGAGTCGGAAATTGCCTTTTCAATAAGACTGCCCATTTGAATAATATCAACGTGCAGCTCGGCAAGCTCCTGCTCATAATGTTTTCTTACCATAAAAATACTCCTTATGCTATACCGCAGGCGCGGATACGGCGCAGCTTCCGCAAAGCCGCGCAATTCTTAATCGGAATGAGGATATTATACCGCATATTATCCGAAACGTCCAGTAATATAATCTTCTGTGCGCCGGTCCTTGGGGTTTGAGAAAATATCGCCCGTTGTGCCCAGCTCGACAAGGTCTCCCAGAAGAAAAAACGCGGTGTAATCTGAAATGCGCGCGGCCTGCTGCATATTGTGCGTGACGATTACAATGCTGTAGCTTTTTCGCAGCTCGTCAATCAACTCCTCAATCTTCGAGGTGGAAATCGGGTCAAGGGCGGAGGTCGGCTCGTCCATTAACAGCAGCTCCGGCTTTGTGGCAAGGCTTCTTGCAATGCAAAGCCGCTGCTGCTGGCCGCCGGAAAGACCCAGCGCGGGCTTTTTCAGCCTGTCCTTAACCTCGTCCCAAATGGCGGCGTCGCGCAGGCTCTGCTCTACGATTTCATCCAGGACAATACGCTTTTTTTCGCCGTGTATGCGCGGCCCGTAGGCGATATTGTCGTATATGCTCATCGGAAACGGGTTCGGCGCCTGAAACACCATGCCCACCTTTTTGCGCAGCGCCGTTACGTCCACATTTTTGGCGTATATATCCTCGCCGTCCAGCATAACCTCGCCCGTTATTTTCACGTTTGCAACAGCGTCGTTCATTCGGTTGAGCGTTTTGAGAAACGTGGATTTCCCGCAGCCTGAGGGGCCTATAAGCGCCGTAACGCAGTGCTCCGGCACCTCTATATCAATTCCCTTGAGCACATGCGCCTCGCCGTAATGCAGGTGCAGCTCCTTTGTGTAAAGCTTTATTGCGTTCATTTTTTGTTCAGCCTCCAAGCGACAAACCTCGTCAGTAAATTAAGCAGCGCGACGATTACAATAAGCACGGACGCAATACCGAACGCCGTGCCGTTGTCCCCGCGCGACATTGCGTAGCGGTACAGCTCAACGGAAAGCGTCGAGCCCGAGTGGGACAGCTGCTCCCACACACTGCCGCGCGGCATATACATAGCGCTCCCGCCGGCAACGAGTAAAAGCGCCGCGCTTTCACTCACCATTCGCCCGACGGACAGGATAACGCCGGTCAAAATGCCCTTGAGCGAGCTGGGTATCAGAATTGTTCTGATCAAATACCATTTTGTCGCGCCGAGACCGAGCGCCCCCTCGCGGTAGGCCTTCGGCACGGCGCGCAGAGCCTCCTGCGTCGTGCGCATCATTATCGGAAGCACCATGATTGTCAGCGTCAGCACTCCCGCAATAAGCGAAACGTGCAGGTTCAGCAGCACGCAGAAAAACACATAGCCGAATATACCGTAAAGTATAGACGGAATTCCCGCCAGCGTTTCAGACGCGAACTGGATCGCGCCGACGAGCTTTTTGTTTTTCGCGTACTCGCTCAGATAAACCGCCCCGCCCACGCCAAGCGGAACACAAATGATAAGCGCGAAAAAAACGATGTACAGCGTGTTGACTATGCTCGGAAAAATACCGACTGTTTCTAATATCGGGTTTTCAGCCGTCGTTAAAAACGGAACCGTAATTGCGGGAAGACCCCGCACCAGTATATACCCGACTAATAACAAAACCAACACCGCAAGGCAGGCCGCCAGCAGGTAAATCAGTCCGTAAAGCAGGAATTCCGAGGGACGGCGGCGCTTTCCCGTGATTCGGGATAAAGGCGGGTTATTCATCGTGCGCGCCTCCTTTTTTCATGATCTGCCGCAGCAGGATATTTATAATCATAATAAAGACAAACAAAACAAGGCCGATCCCGTACAGCGCCTGGCGGTGCAGTCCGCTTGAATAGGCCCACTCAATCGGGATCGCGGCGGTCAAAAGCCGCACCGGACGCAAAAGCTCCGGCATAATCGCGGCGTTTCCCGAGACCATCATAACAGCCATCGCCTCGCCGATTGCGCGGCCCGTGCCGAGAACCATTCCGGCAACGATTCCGCTTTTCGCGGCGGGTATCGTCACCTTGAATATGCATTGCAGTCGTGTCGAGCCGAGCGCAAGCGCCGCCTCCTCATACTGCTTGGGCACCGTGCGCAGCGCCGTTTCCGAAACGCTGATTATCGTCGGCAAAATCATAATCACGAGGATCAAAATCGCGGCCAGCAGACTTCCTCCGTTCGGCAAACCCGCCGCCTTTTGCAGGCGAAATATCATCGGCACGATCAGCAGAGCGCCCAGAAGCCCGTAAATAACAGAGGGGATTCCGGCCAGCAAGTCAATAAAGGTGCGCATACCCGCAGCTAATTTGCCGGGGGACAGTTTTGCGAGAAATACCGCAATCAAAACGCCGACGGGCAGCGCCACTAAAACCGCGCAAAGCGTCGCCAAAAGCGACGCGAGAATCATCGGCAGGATTCCGAACTCGGAGCTTCCGGGGTTCCAGATACGGCCAAGCAGAAACCGGAGTACACCGGTTTCCGCTATAATCGCGCCGCCCGAAGCAACCATATACACCGTCATAAACACTACGCTTATAACAGACGCAAGCCCGCAGATAAGAAATATGAGATTCATCGCTCTTTCAACAAGGGGCTTTGCGCTTTTCCCTGAAAGTACGGAAGTTTTTTTAGTCATAGCAGCTCCGTGCTACCGAATCGGCAGCAGGCCTTTTTCTGAAACGATTTTCTGCCCCTCGGAGCTCAGCACGAAATCGAAGAAGGCAAGTGCGGAGGGGGAAAGCGCTGCGCCTTCTTTTGTCACCAGGTAGAACTCTCTTTTTAGCTTATAGGAGCCGTCCTTCAGCGCCGTCTCTGAAACCGCCACGTCCTCGTAGGGCACAGTGCTTATTTTGGTTGTGTCAGCGTCGGAAAAGGACATGTAGCCGATTGCGTTCGGATTCTGCGATACAGCTGTCTGAACCGCGCCAGTGCTGTCCTGAACTGTCGCTCCGGCGAGAATCTCCGCCTCCTTGAAGCCGACAATCTCCGCAAAGGCCGAGCGCGTTCCCGAGCCCTCCTCACGCGTGACGACTGTGATAAGCGCGTCAGCTCCGCCGACCTCGCTCCAGTTCTTGATTTCTCCGGTGTAAATGCCGCGCAGCTGCTCCGCCGTAAGCCCAGCAATTTTATTGTCCTTGTGCACGATAACCGCAATGCCGTCGATCGCG
Source organism: Oscillospiraceae bacterium (assembly GCA_031272845.1). Lineage (GTDB taxonomy): Bacteria > Bacillota > Clostridia > Oscillospirales > Oscillospiraceae > JAIRRO01. Next base: position 1,126 of record JAISTA010000053.1, on the reverse strand, counting down.
TAGGGCGTCGCCGTAAGTCCGTCCTCGCTGCCGTCTGACTTAAGCTCCCGGCTGGAGTGGCCGATTTCGTAAAGTCCGCTGATTGTGTTTTTGATTCCGTCGCCGGAGCCGTTCATTTCATAGTCGATCGTGACTTCGCGGTTGTCCGCCTGAAACTGGTATATAAGCGCCGTCATGACCTTTTCAACCGAGGTTGAACCGCCGGTTTTCACGTTCCCGCTAATGGTTGCGGGCGTGACTGCGTCCGAAGGTGTGGGCGTAGGCTGCCCGGCTTTATTGCCGCAGCCGGCGAAACCGGACGCAACAAGCAGGAGCGCTAAGGCAAGGCTGAATGTTTTTTTCATTTCTTGAAAACCTCTTATAAATAATATAATTTGCATTTGCTATAGTCTTATTGTACCCCGGTTCGGCGGCGGTAAAAAGCATACTTGGTTTTGGTTTGTGTAAAGATTGTGTAAAGTGTGATTGCTGTGGGCCGGAGAGTGCTGAAGGCTTGATTTTTGGGGTTGTGCTTGACGCGTGGGGTGGGCTTTGGGGTTGCGGCGTTATTGGTGTTCTTTGTGACGGAAATCTATGGGCGGGAACGAAAAGTTCTCTGTTTGGGGCGGGTGCGGTGTTTGGAATTGGGACTCGGCTGTTATTCTATTCACAGCTAGAGCGCCTACGCGGCGGGCGGTTACTTTTTCCGCTTCGCCGGACATCGTCCCCAAAAAGGGGCGGCTTCTTTTAGAAAGAAGCAAATCTTTTTTTATGCCGGGCAAAGGCGGTGATACAATGTAGTCCCTGCCCACACCGCGAGAAGTGCGGTGCGGCGTCCGAACGCTCCAGCACCGCCGCACGCAGGGGCGAAGCCGGGAACGGCGCTAAAGACTCAGGTAAGACTGTAGCTTACCGCGAACTGCGGTGGGGGTGCTGGCCGGAAGGACTGTACTGCTACTATCGCTGCCGCACGTTGTGCTGGAGATTAGTGCGTGTCCCGGCGCGGCGGGTGTTGCGGTGGCGGTGGGTTCGTCCTGTCGGTGCAGGCGCGTCCCCCGTTACCGCAACGTTTCCGTAGGGGACGGCGTCCTCGACGTCCCTGTTTTGGTTTGCCACACAATTCTGCGTCAAACAACGCGTCCGCCCG
>JAISTA010000101.1 GCA_031272845.1 Oscillospiraceae bacterium | reverse complement strand
CGCATTGGCATTGGAAACAACAGAATCAGCGCAAGGACTGCGGCGGCAATGATTAAGGTCAGCTCTTTTTTTGATTTGGTTTTAGGCTTAATAGCTTATTCATCCCCTTTTTTTCTTCGCGCGCTCCTTACCATAGCCGCAATAATCGCGGCATTTACGGCAATATATACCCACGGAAAAATGTGCGGCAGCGCCGGGACATACTCTTCTATCGCAGTGATCGGCACATCAAAGGAAATGATGTAACCCAAACCTAAATGCATCGACAACTCGCCGCCCGACATTGGTATGCAGAAAATCGGCCATTTAATCACAAACGCCAGCACAATATCCGCCGCGAACATAAAAAACCAAATCAGAAGCACCACGGTTAGGATTTTCTTGGTTTTCTTTTTCATAATACGCTCCCGGTTCCTTACGCCAAAGCAGCCGTACGCCCCGGTGTGCCGCAAGCACTCCCCTATTCTACTATATCTCCGCCCGGATTGCAAGCCGAAATTTTAGCATTCCCCCATTATCCCTCGAGCCGCTTCACCGTGCGCTTAATAGCCCGTCCGCTCAGCCGTTTCCTCATTTCCCCGCAGCTCTCTGTATACCAAAACCGACACCACAGCCGCAAACGGAACCAAAAGAAACCATAAGCAGTAGTACACTATATCAACAGCCAACAGCGCCGCCGTTTTCCCGGCGAAGACCGTATCGCAAATATTATGCAGTATTGTCAACTCCGAGGTTGTTATAAGCTGCAACGCCACTACGCGCGCGTAATTGCCCTTCACCATCTGCCGGGCGCGTCCCAGCAAATTTCCGTACTGCAATTCCAGCGCCGCCATTGGGGTTAACGGGTAGTACAACGCCATCACAAAAACAAAGCCTACCATCATAATACTGAATGCATAAGGAACATTTAAAAAGACCAGCACGAAGCTGGGAACAACAATTATAAGTCCTAACAAAAAAGCATTGCCAACATATCTCCAGAACCTGCCTCTGGTAAGCTTGAACGCTTCTCCAATGCTTAGAGCTTCGTCATTAAGTCTGCCGTTTATAAAAATATCCGTTGCCAAATAGCATTTTATGATTAGAACAAGAACTGCAAAGTCAAACAGCACACCCAAAAAAACAAAACCAGTGCTCATACCGGGACGCAGTGCAAGGTTCAGAACAAATTGTACCAGAATTAACGGTAAAACAGAAATCGCCGAAAAAGTCAGCAGTTTTTTCAGGTTGTTTTTGTAAAAATCAAAGGCCGCGCTTAGTGTTGAGTTAATGTTTATTTTCATAATGTCTCCTTATCCGGGTTACTCCCCGCACTATTTCCCGATACGCTTCACAGTGCGCCTTATCCCCTCGGCTATTCCGATGAACACAATGTACATCTCCAGTCTGCCGAGAATCATCCCAAAGATTAACACCAGCAGCGTCGGCACATTCGTCTGCGCAGAAAGGCCGTTTGATACGCCTATCGTTCCGATTGCCGAGGTGAACTCATAAAACGCGTCATACAGCGTCGCGCCTGAAAAAAGCGTTACCAAGAGAGTTCCGGCGACGATAATCGCGAGGTATACCGCGACAAATTCATACGTGTCGTAAATCAGCTTGCCGTCTATATTTGCGGCGCCGTTCGGGCGCGTGTACCGCAAAACCGTCACCTTGTTCGAGGAACTCAGGCGCTTTGCGATGTTCGCCTTTGTCGCGCGGATTAAAACCGAGGTGCGCAGCAGTTTGATTCCGCCGGCAGTCGAGCCCGTCATACCGCCGATAATCATAAGAATCAGCGAAATCCCGACCGCGAACGCCGGATATACGGAGTAATCGGCGGTCGAAAATCCCGTGGTCGAGAGAATACTGACAACGGCAAAGGCCGAATCGCGAATTGACCGCAGAACACCGAGCTTTGCCGAAAAAAACAGGGACAGGGCCGTCAGCGGTATAGTCACCAGCAGAACCTTTCCGAGAAAACGCACCTCTGTCATCGCAAAAAGCCGCTTTAGTCTTAGCGACGCAAATAAAAGCAGGGCGGCAAAGTTTGTCATTCCGATAAGCATAAGCACAATCGAAATCAACTCCACCGGCAGGCTGCCGTAAGCGCCGATATTCGCGTTTCTTGTGGAAAATCCGGCGGTAGACAGCGCCGACATTGTGTGGCAAATCGCGTCAAACACCGGCATTTTCGCGATAACGTACGCAACCGTGCCTAGCACGAGCGACACGAGATATATCAGCGTAATCGCCATAGAGGTGCGCCGGAGGTTCGGCATAAGTCCCTCCGGGTGCCCCTCGGCGTTGTAAAGGCCCGTGATTCTGCGCCCCTCAAGCAGAATGCCCATTATCACGATAAATCCAAGCCCGCCGGCATACTGCATAAACGCGCGGTGAAGCAGGAATATCGCGGGCAGCTCGTCCGCGTTGACGACAGTCAGCCCCGTCGTAGTCCAGCCGCTTGTGGACTCAAAAAGCGCCCGCGCAAAGCCCAGCCTTCCGCCGAAAACAAACGGCAGCGCGCCAAGCAGAATCGCAGCACCCCACGCGAATATAACAGGCACTGAGGCGGAGACGACGGGCGATATGTATTGCCTGGTCGGCGGCTTTTCCTTTATGAAAAGCGCGAATACAAACGCAAGCCCGCAGTAAATCAGCACGGGCAGCAAAAAGGCGTGCACATAGCGCACGTCGCTGCGGTAAAACGGAATTACCGCAAGCGGCACGCAGCCGAGCACGGCCAGTATCAGCAGTATTTTTGAATAATACCCGCCCCGGCGCAGTATTTTCAGCAGTTTTTTGTTTTGCTCGCTTAATTCTTTCATAATCCGGTAAAACCCGCGCCTTACGCGTTTGCGGTCAGCGTGGCGGTCAGAAGCGCGATCGCCTTTTGCTCGTCAGAGCTTTCGGCAATCAAAACAACCGTGTCGCCCGCGCGGATTATCGTGCTGCCGCGCGGAATAATGCCCTTGTCGCCGCGAATAACGCAGCCGACGACGGCGTTTTTCGGTATGGCGAGGTTCATAAGCTGCTCGCCTGAAACGGCCGCGTTTTCGGGGATTACAAGCTGCGAGATTTTTATGCTGCCGTCTCCCAGCGGAACAAGCGTTGAGATCTCGCTGACAAGCGCCGTTTGCTCGATTATCGCTGTCAGGCTCGTTATCGCGCAGACGACTGTGTCAACCCCCGCCTCGTGAAACAGCTCCGTTTTCTCCGGGTCGGTGATGAGCGAAAATGTCTTTTGTACGTTAAACAGCCGTTTTGACAGCATGCACGCGACGAGATTATCCTCGTCGTAGTCGGTCAGCGCGATCGCAACGTCCGCATCCCAGAGGTTTGCGTCCTCCAGCACGCGCGGCGCGGTCGCGTCTCCCTCATACACGTCAAGATTAGGAATCTGCGCGAGAATTTCCGCGTTTTGCCTGGTGCTGTTGATCGCTGTCACAGCATAGCCGCGCTTTAGCAAAGACACGGCAAGGCTCTTTGCCTTAGAGTATCCTCCGAAAAGAAAAACGCGCTTTTTCATTGTGCCGACGCTCCTTTTTTCCCGATATTAAGAATCGTGCCGACGCGCTCCGCCGCCAGCGAATGCGGCGAAAAGATCTCAACTCCCAGATTCTCAAGCACAACGCCCTTGTCCTCCGCATAAATCCGCACTATAACGCGCGGCACGGAAAACAGCTTTTTGGCCATAACCGCAAGCAAAATATTCGTGTTGTCATTGCCTGTTACGCAGACGACGGCCTCGGCTTTTTTAATTTTCGCCTCGTGCAGCGCGTGGAGATCCTCCGCGTTATCGTTCATAATAATTCCGCCGAAATCCGGCGAAAGCTTGCCGAAGCTGTCTGAATCGCGGTCAATAATGACAACGCCGAGACCCTGCTCCGACAGGCTCGACGCAACAGACGCGCCAAGCTTCCCGCAGCCGATGATTAGCACAAGTGAATTAGACTGGGGCATAGTTTTTTTGCTCCCGTGGGGATGATGATTGGTGATGGTTGGATTATAGCACGTTGGTTTTGAAAAAACAAGGAGG
>JAISTA010000067.1 GCA_031272845.1 Oscillospiraceae bacterium | reverse complement strand
CTCCGCAATACTGTTTGCCACGGCAGTCTCAGCCTCGCCGTTTCGGAGCAGCAGGAGCCTTTCGGGTGAAAGCCCCGAAAAATGCGAGCAGATTATCCGCGCTTCTGTCTCACATGCGTCAATCCCGGCCGCGCGTAATTGCGATATAACAGAGCGGTAGACTTCAAAAAGAGTCAAGAGCGCGCTACCTTATAAGTACGGCAAAGCCGAGGGCGCAGCTCGCGGCGTTTGCAATAATTGCGTACAGTACGCGCCGTTTGACAGTCTCGCTCCTCAGCAGAGAAGCATAAATCAACGTTTCAACGGTGAAAATAATAAGCTCGGCAAAGAACAGCAAATAAATATAGCCCAAGCCCCCAATGCCTGCGGAAAAAGCGCAAAAAGCGATAATCAGCGTAAGCAGAAGCTGAGTTGCGACATTGGTAACTAAAAACACAGTCAAGTTGCGCTTTGAGCCGAGCTTGAACAGCGCCAGCAGTATGCCTTCAATTATGAGCGTGAGGCCGCAGGTCTCTAAAAATTGAAGCGAATATGTCCTGAAATAGTATCCGAATTGACCGGATTCCGCCGCGCTTATCGGCAGCTCCGGAGTGTAAGAATCGGTTTCGCTTGCCGAAAGCTCTTCGGGACTGACGGCTTTTGCGTAGTCAAACGAAACAATCGCCTGAAATGCTTTTTTTGTAACCGTGTTCGAGACGCGCACCTCTCCGCTTTCTGTTACGACGATTATTGGGAACACGTCCGGTACATCCATATAACCGTATTCCATTTTGGCAAAGCCGTCATAGGAAACATCACAGACGATATCGCCGCTGAGCAGTCTCCTTGCGCCTGATGCGAGCGCCGCGCGCCAATCGTCAATAGCGTAATCACTCAGCAGCCGGAACATTTCGCCGTTGTATTTGCCTTCTTTGTACTGCCGCGTAACGCCGCTAAACGTCCAGTCGTCGCCGTTAGAGACATATTCGTCGTAGTCCAGCGCATACACCAGCAAGTCCATATAAACCTCGCCCTTGGGCAGGTTTTGCGCCTTGACGGTTATTGACGGTTTCGGTCCGGAATCCGCGCTTGCCGTGACAAAAATCGCCGAAAAAACAAACACCGCAACAAACAGAGACGTGAATTTTTTCATAATAGACGATATATTCCCTGATTTTCGGCTCACCATAGATCCGCCCCCCGCTCCGCAGGCTTTACCGCCTCAAGCGCGGCGATTGCGACCTCAAGCATACTGTCGTCCGGCTCGCGCGTCGTCAGGCGCTGAAGCGCCTTTCCGGGCGCGGAGACAATTCGGGTAAATATATTGTCATACCGTCCGGCGAGCTTTATGATTTCGTAGCTTATCGCAACAACAACAGGCAGCAGAATGAGCCGCAGGAGAATTCTCTGTAAAACGCCGTTCCAGCTTACGACCGAGAACACAAGTATGCTGATTATCATCACGATAAACATAAAGCTTGTGCCGCAGCGCGGGTGACAGCGGGGCATTTCGCGGCAATTATCGACCGTGAGGGGAAGACCCTTTTCGTAGCAGAAAATCGTCTTGTGCTCCGCGCCGTGATACATCCAGACGCGCCGCATATCGGAGATAAGCGAGGTCAGCGAAATGTACCCGAGAAAGATTACAATGCGGATAACGCCCTCAATCAGGTTGCGCAGAATTCTGCTTTCGGTAAGGCCTGAAAAAAGCGAGGCGATAACAGTCGGCAGCAGCATAAAAAGCACTACGGAAAGACCCGTGCCGAGCACAACTGAGCCTATGACAACGGCCTTTTCCTGCGCGGACTTCTTTTTTTCGGCAGCGTCCGCCGATTTTGAATCGGCCTTGACGGTTGGTTCCTCTGACGGCGCGGCAGACGGTGTTTCGGCTTGCGTTTCTGCGAAAATAGCCTCTGCGTGTGCTTCGGCTTCCTGCGCTTCGGCAAATTCCGGAGTGTCCGCAAGGTCAGCCGCCGCAATATCCGCTCCTTCGCCGGAATTTGGCGCGAGTGCTTCCTCCGTCTCGTCCGGCATAGCAATTTCAGCCGAATACATCAGCGACTTTACGCCGCAGACCATAGACGAGCCGAAATTCACAACGCCGCGGATAAACGGCCACTTGAGGATTTTACTGCGGCTTTTTTGCGAAAGCAGCTCCTCCGTTTTCAGGATAATCTGCCCGGCGGGGTTGCGAACCGCTATCGCGAGCTTTTCCGGCCCGCGCATCATAACGCCCTCAATGAGCGCCTGACCTCCGATTGAGGTTTTGAAGTTTTTTGCTTTATCTTTTGACGTAAAAATTATCCTCGGCGCAAAATCCGCTGGTTTATAATAATACTTTTCGGCAGTACAACGGTGTGTTTACCGTTGCACTGCAAAAAGGTAAGCCTATGCTTTTTCCCAGATTGTCGCGACGCCCATTCCGCCGCCGATGCACAGCGTGGCAAGTCCGCGCTTTACCTCGGGGCGCTTTTGCATTTCGTGAATAAGCGACACGATAATGCGTGCGCCGGAGGCTCCGACAGGGTGACCGAGCGAGATTGCTCCGCCGTTTACGTTGACCTTTGCCATATCAAACCCAAGGTCGCGCGCAACCGCGATAGACTGCGCCGCAAACGCCTCGTTAGCCTCGATCAGGTCGAGCTCCGCAACCGTAAGTCCGGCTTTTTCAAGCGCGTTTTTCGTCGCCGGAACAGGGCCTACGCCCATAATCGCCGGGTCAACGCCGCCCTGTCCCCAGGAAACGAGCTTTGCAAGCGGCTTGAGGTTGTACTTTGCAACAGCTTCGCTTGACGCAAGGATGATAGCCGCCGCGCCGTCGTTGATTCCGGAGGCGTTGCCCGCCGTGACGCGTCCGCCGTCCGGCTTGAACGCGGGCTTGAGCTTAGCGAGCGCTTCCGCCGTTGTTTCGCGCGGGAACTCGTCTGTCTTGAAGTCCACGATTTCCTTTTTGACCTTGACGGGCACGGGAACAATCTCGTCGTCAAATTTTCCGGCTTTCTGCGCTGCTGCGGTTTTCTGCTGTGACGACAGGGAAAACGCGTCCAGCTCCTCGCGCGTGATGCCGTATTTGTCGCAAAGGTTTTCCGCCGTGATACCCATGTGATAGCCCGCAAAAACGTCCGTCAGGCCGTCGTTGACCATTGTGTCGATGATTTTTCCGTTGCCCATTCTCGCGCCGTAGCGTGCCGCAGGAATCGTATAGGGAGCGGCCGACATATTTTCGGTTCCGCCGCAGAGCACCACCTGCGCGTCTCCCGCCGCGATTGCGCGCGCGCCCTCGATAACGGTTTTCATACCCGAGCCGCACACCATACCGACGGTGTAGGACGGCGTTTCAACAGGAAGTCCCGCTCCGACAGAGACCTGACGGGCGACGTTCTGGCCGAGACCCGCCGTTAAAACGCAGCCGAAGATGACCTCGTCGATTGCGTCCGCCGGGATACCCGCGCGCTCAATTGCGCTTTTAGCCGCAATTTCGCCGAGCTTTGCCGCCGGAACGTCCTTGAGCGCGCCGCCGAATGAGCCTATTGCCGTGCGCACGCACGACACGAGAAAAATATCTGACATTAATTGATTCCTCCGGAAATTTGTATCGTTTTTTATTGAGTATATTTTGAATGGTGCGGAAAATAAGTCCCAAAAACCGCACTATAATTCATTATAAGCTTATAATACTACGCGCGCGGGCAAATGTCAAGTGCGGGAGGAGGTTTCTCGGTGTAAAGTTTTTGTAGGGTTTTTTCGCAAATAGAAACAGCCGTGAAAAAACGTTCATATCTACACGTAATTCTCAGCGCTTCTCATAACCTCTCCGCCGGACATAGGCTTTCGCCGTATCCGGCGGAGAGATAATATCAAACATTTGCGCGCACGCCCCGCAACCTTGTCTTTCGTCCGCTTCCTGTGATGCCGCCCAGGCGAATCAACGCACAGTTGGACGTATACCTGTCACCACGTATTTTCAGACCTGCCTTGACTGGACGCGCTCTGCAAGCCTTGCGGTTTGCGTCGTGGCACGCTCGCGCTCGCTCAGGTCTTTGTCTGAGGTCATGGCACAATGCAAATATAAGCTCCTGTATTTTCCGGCGGGTGCGCTATTCAATTGTCGAGGCGTGGCGATTTTCCTTGCCTCTTGCAGTCAGTATAGCATACCCGCGTTTGTAGTTCACACATGCAAATGTAAATATTGTGTGAACTTAATAAACACTGACGCTTTCACAGCGCGAAAGAAAACCCTGTGAGCCGACAAACAAAAAAAGAGGACGCGGCAGACAGAGTTTTTCTGCCTGCCGCGCCCACGCGGGTTGCTAATCGCTTCGCTCATCTAATCCGACAGCGTCGCAGAGTTCTTGCCATAACTGCCGAACATAATTGTTATCTTTTGCGTAAGTGCTTACGATGTAAAACACCACAGAAATCAGCGTTTCTTTTTCGGTAGGTGATGTCTTTGAATTGCAAATGTCACTCCAGCGCAGCTTGAAGATTTCGGCAAGACGCTCCGGAACGCTGTTTCGTATTGCGCGAACAGCACACGCCCAAATAGTTTTGTTGCCTCTTCGCAGTTCATACGGTATTTCTTAAATCTGAATATCGCCTCGCTGAGATAATAACATACTCGCAAGGAATTGTCCAGCGCAATCAAGCGCGTTTTCGGCGCGTCTTAACAACTCATTGGGGATTGCTGCGCGACAAGCCGTCTCGCGCAGCGGCTTCATCGCATACTCATATAGCTTTTGTGTTTCAGTATCCATTGTTTTCTCCCTATGTATCAATATTATTGTGTTTTGTCCGCACCGCCTCAATACGCCGGCACGCCGTACCCGCGAATCCGTGCGTCGTTAATCCCAATCGAACCCTGCGTCACGTGGTTGCCCGCCGCGTCGGAGCTGCCCTGGTTGCCGCCGACGGTGTACACCCGCCCGTCCTCATAGCGCTCGACAATCGCGACGTGTTCGTACGGGTCGGAATTACTCCTGTCCCAATCATAAAAGATGATGTCGCCGGGCTTTGGTTCGTAGCCGCCGGGATTTTCGTAGCCCGACACGTGCCACTGTCCGCGCTCGATGAACCACGCAGCAGCCGCGTTCGCGTTCTGCTGTTTAGACAAAACGTCGCTGTCGATGTAGCCGCACGCATTCGCGCACCAGCTGACAAAAATAACGCACCAATTGACCGCGTAGCCGTAGCCGTACCACGTCCAGTAAGTGCCGCCGGTGTTGCCGACCTGCGCGAGCGCAACCGCCACAATGTCGCCCGCGCCGCCGCCGAAACCGTAAAGCACCATGCGCCACAGCTCGCCGTAGTCAGGGGACAGCAGCTCGGCAAGCCGGAGACGCTGCTCAATGGTGAAGCCGTGCGTAAAAGCGTAACTCATTGCGTCCTCATGCCACACCGTGATGACGAGCGTGACCTCCGTGACCTCGACAATTGTCGTCACCGGATTGCCGTCAGCGTCACGAATTTGCCTGCCCTCCTCGTTCAGCACAGGGACTTCTTTTTTTACGGTTTTCTCGCTTAATGTATGCGAGATTTTGTTCATTTCCCAAAAGATTTCAGAGAGCGTCGCTTTGCTGTCCTCTCCAAAAAACACATCTTTTGGGGCAAATTCATCGTCACCCGGATTGTCGTACGCCGACTCCTGAAGGACAAGATAGACCGCCAGCACGTCTTTCCACGCAACAGCTCCGCCGCGCAGCTCGTAAGCGTCATAATCGCCCGCTTCGTTTCGAAGCTCCGAGATTTTCGTGTTGTAGTCAGCGTTTATTTCCTGCACGGCAGTTTGCAGCGCGGCGGTGTCGTCGGAGTCATTGCCCGTAAACCACGCCACAAAGCCAATAATCGCGCCGAGCAGCGCAATCGCGCAAATGATGATAAGCGCGGGAATTCCCGCTGCGGCGATTAAGGCCGCAACGCTCTGTATCGCCGCGACGGCCGCTTTGACAGCAGCGGCAACCGCTTTTGCGGCAGCCTGTGCGGCCTTGGCGGCGGCTTTTGCGGCGTGTGCCGCCGCCTGCGCCGCGCGTTGGGCGAGCTTTGCCGAAGTTTGCGCGGTCTGCACGGCTGCCTTGCCGCCGGCTTGTGCGGTTTTGCCGGCTGTTTGTGCTGTTTTACCGACACCTTGGGTGGTTTTGAAGCCGGCCTGCGCGCCTTTTCCCGCGGATTTAGCCGCCTTAAAGCCGCCCTGCTGCGCTTTCTTCATCGCCGCGTTTTGGAGCTTGTTCCCGGCTTTGTTCTTGAGTTTATCCGCGCTCCACGCCGCACCGCGAACCGCCGTTTGCGCGCCGCGTTTGCCGTAACCGACAAGGCTGTCGGCCGCGTCGCTTTCGTCTGATGAGCCGCTATAGTCCGCGCTTTGAGCTGACGAGTTAGCTTTCATAAGCGCGTCTTGTGCAAGCCGTCCCGCGCCCGCCGCCGCGCCAGCAGTCTTCTTTGCCGCGCCCATCGGCGCGGCGGTCTTGAAGCTCGTTGCGTTAGGCTCGACCTTCGGTGCGAACGCAGACTGTGCAGTTTTGAATTGGTGCGCAGCTTTTTCGGTAGCGCGTCCCGCCGCCAGAGCAGCGTCCTTTGCGCCGTGGGTGAGGCTCTCCGCCGCGTGGGTCTCGGAACCCGGTGTGTCTGATTGTGTCTTGAATGCCATAGCTTAATCTCCTGTTTTGTGCCGCAGCGCGTCGTATCTGTGCGCGTCTGCCAGCGTTCTTATTCCTCGCTCCTCGAGCTTGTCGAGGATTCCGTCTATGTAGCTCCACTTGCCCGGCTCTCCCGCCGCAAAGGCAGCGTCAACGGCGTATTCAAGCAGGTCGAGCCGGTCTTTCTGCAACACCCAGCGCGGCGGGTCGGCGCAGTCAAACACGAAAACCTTACCCGCAACGCGGTCAATGTCCGGCTTTGCAGGGCGGCGGTCGGTGTGGTTGGCGAATAATCGCTCCGCCTCGGTGCCGGCTGTCGCTATCGCGTCCGGCGGCAGCGGCGGGAACGCGGCAAGGCTTGCCGATTCGTCCGATTGCATTTTTTCTTCGGGCGGTAATTCAGCCGCAGGCTGTTTTTCGCGATTTTCCGGTTTTTCGTCCGCGCGCGCGTCATCATCATCACCATCATAAAAATCACTCAAATCAGTTTTATTTATATTATTATTACTTGCGTCCGAAAAGCAGAAGTCTTGACTTCCGATTTTCGGAAGTCTGGACTTCTGTTTTTCCGAAGTCTTGACTTCTGCCGTATCAACAAACTTTAGAACATAAATTATCGTCGGCTTGCCTTGCCCCTGCTTGCGGCGTTCAATCAAGCCCACGCCCTTATCCATATCAAGCTCGGCAAACATTTTAACGGCTTTTTCGTGCTTGCAGCCCATATATTCCTGCGCTTCTTCAAGCGTGAAAATGATAAATACCTTGTTATCTTTGTCGAGCCACTCGTTTTTCATAGAAAGGCTCATCCGGTCGAGCATAAGCCCATACAAAAGCTTTGCGCCGTCAGACAGACTCTTAAAGCGCGGATTTGTAAACAAGGCTTTTGGCAAACGATAGAATGTGTACTGGTCGGCTTCGTTGCCGTAGTGGTACTCATATGGCGTGTGATTCATAGTTATTTTCCTTATTTTGTTAATGAGAAAATGCAAGAATTTGCTTGCATTTTGGCTGGTGATTGTGTATACTACAAAGTACTTATTTTGTTAACGCAAAGCGCACGGGTTGTCACCGTGCGCTTTGCGTTTTTGTTTCTGCGCTGTGCCACACTCCGACCACAACGAGCCTGTAGCTCTTTTTGTCGCAGGTGGAGAGTGTAATCAGCTTGTCACCGTAGCTTGTGGTCACGCCCGTGTCATACAGCGACCGTGTGCGGCATTGCGCCGCGAACTCGTCGAACTCAGCAACTGTTATCGCCGAAGAGAACTCCCAGTAGCGGAATGTATCCGTCTCGTACACATTTTCCTTGAACACGGCAAGTATCTCGTACTCGCGGCGCTCCGTGCGCGTGTCAAAAAGGATAATGCTGTGCTGCTGCCAAAAGTCCTTTTTGTTGTACTTGCCGAGGTCAGAAAACAGCGCGCCCGCGCGCATACGGTGTCCGTACACCGTGATGTTGTCGCTGTCGTAGGTGTTGTACTCCTCCGCGTAGGGAGTGCCGGAGCGCAGCGGCGCGCCGTCTGAGCCGTGGTTGAGGTAATAATCCGGGCGCGACGGCGACTGCATTACCGGGTAGTCAATCGCCGTGCCGGGGACGCGGAGCCACCCGAACCACTCCGGGTTGTCCGCCAGCGCGGCGTACTCCGGCAGCACGTCTGATGTGTCCGGCGCGCCTGATGGGAGGTCTCGCGCCGCCGCGACCTCTTGCGCAAGCGTAGCAAACCCGTTTTTAGCCGCAGCCGTCTCGCGCAGCTCGCGGGCAAGAAAAAAGCCGCCGAGAAGCACGGCGGCGAGGGAGATGATGAGGAGAGTGCGGGATAGTTTTTTCATTGCCACGCCGCCTTTTGTCCGCTGCGCACGCGCTTGACCACCGCGCTATACGCACGCGCTGCGCGGCGCTCACGGCACTGTTCTTCCTCACGCCGCGCGTACACGCTGTACGGACAGCCTGGCTCCCTGCAATCCTTTTTCATGCAGTCGCCGTGGGTGCGCGCGCCGTTGACCGGGCAATCAGAATCGCAGCCGCTTGTCCTGTCCGCAATTGCGCTGCAGTTCGGGCGGTAGCAGCCGGGCTTAACAAACGCCGCACCGTTTCCGGCGGGGTCAAACGCCTTTTCGCACTGCCACGCGGGAAACTCGCCGCGCGGCAGTCCGTCGCAGGAAAGCTCGCCGCGCCGCGCAAGGCGGCGCTCCGTTTCATAGCAAGCCCTTGCGCCGAAAAACTTCTCCAGCACTGCGTCAAACAGCGGCTCATACGGCGTTGCGTAGTCAAAAAGCGTCATACAGGAGCGCAGCTTGAGGTCGGCAGGCGAGCCGAACACCGCGCGCGGGTCGCTCGTTTTCAGCGCCAGCAGCGCCGCGCAGCACTCGCGCAGACGCGCGCCGAGAACGCCGTCCGCAAGGTAAGCGGAGGCCTCGTCTAAGTCGTGAATGCCGTATATCCGCGCAGGGCGAGAGTCGCCAAACCCGGAGAGCTGCGGGAAGACGAACCACATCCAGTGGGTCTGCTTGCACCCGGCACGCAGCTCCGACAGGGCGCGCTCGTACACGCCGCCGCCCTGCGCTTCGGCGAAGCGCGACAGCGGGCGCCGCCTGTAGCGCGAAATGTCTTCGCAAACATCCGTCATAATCCCAAAAACGACAAGGATAAACGGCGACGTTAAAACTAATATTAAAATTATAATCTCCATAGCCTGTGTTGATCTCCTGTTTGCGCTTACACCGCAACGGTCAACGTTTCGCCGGGTTTCGTGGACATCAGCGCGTACAGCTTCGTATCCCGTGGGAAATCGTTTGTAAAAGGTATTACGGCACTGCCGACCTTCAGCAATCCGCTTCCGGGTGCGGGATTTTCGAGGTACGCCGTCTGCGCGTCGGACAGCTTGAGGATGTCGGCGAGCTTGTCAAGGTCAAGCGGCGATTGCGCGAGCATTGTGATGATTTGAGAGTTGTTGAACATCTTCTCGGCATAGGGCGACTGCAAAATGTCCGACACGTTCTGCGTTATGCCGATTGCCGCCGCGTTATATTTGCGCACGCGCTTCCACAATTCCGACAGAAACTCAGCCGAATAATCGTACTTAAAAAGCAGGTAAATTTCGTCGATGTAAATGTACGTCCTGCGTCCGTTTGCGCGGTTGCGCGCGATTCGGTTGATGATACCGTCCAAAATGACAAGCAATCCGTGCGACATCAGGGAGGATTCGAGGTCGTGAATGTCGTAGCACAAAAGGCGGCTGTCTGTATTCACGTTCGTTTGGTAGGAAAATGCCGCAAGCGTGCCGGTCGTGAAAGAGCCGAGCTTGAGGGCAAGCTGTTTTGCCTCCGGCTCAGGAAAGCCGTTAAGCGTTTCGTTGAAGTCCGCAAGCGTCGGCGGTTCGATTGTAAAGCCGGAATCGATGTACGCCTTGTATACCTGAACGCAGGCGCGGTCGATTAGCGTTCGCTCCGCCGCGCCGACTGCTTGTTCGCCGCCGACGAACTGCTCGCAAAGAGACAGCAGGAACGCAACTTTTTTGGTAAGCGCCTTTTTTGCCTTTACGTGAATCGGCGCGTTAAAGTCCGCCTCGTTATCCACTCCGTAATTCTCCGCCATATCCATTGCGTTAATGTGGATAGCGGACGCGGCCGAGATTGCCGCAATATCTCCGCCAAGGGCGCGTACAAGCTCCGAATACTCGCGCTCCGGGTCAATGATGATAATGTCGGCGTCGGTCGCGAGCATTTGCTCAGACACCTTTTCCTTAACAAGGAAGCTCTTGCCCGCGCCGGGAATACCTAAAACCATGCCGTTTGCGTTTGGAAACACCGTGCCGTCAATGAGTATCATATTGTGGCTCACAGCGTTCTGCCCGTAATAGATTCCGTTCTTGTGAACAATATCCTGCACCTTGAAAGGCGACAGCACCATAAGGCTTTCGGTCGTCAGCGTGCGGTCAACAGCAACCGACATCATGCCCCACGGCAGCACCGTGTTCAAGCCCTCCAGCTGCTGTAAGCCGAGAACGCCCAGCCGGCACAGGTATTCCTGCGCGACAGACTTGAGCGCTTCCGTGTCGGCGTCAAGCTGCTCTTTTGTTTCGGAGGTGATGACGCAAGTAACAGTCGCGTAGAACATGTTCTGGTTGCGGTTTGCAAGGTCGTCCATAAACTCCTGCGCGGCGCTGTTCTGCTGCTCCATGTAATAAGGGACGTTCTGTGAGTAGTCTTTTCTGTTTTGCGCCTTTTGCAGATAATTGATTCTGTTCTTGCTCATTGCGAGCATACGGCTTTCGGCAAGCTTAATTGCCTCTTCCTTGCATTCCGGCACAATGTCGATTGAAATCATCATGTTGCGGTTGAGGCTCGACAGCTGCGCTATAAACTCATCAGACAAAAATGTCGCGTAATCCCGGAGAAACAGCACGCGCCCCCATCGCTCGCCGAGCCGGAAGTAACTGCGGCCAAGCTCGGCGTATTCGGGGCAAATTGCCTCCTTAAAGCTGTATCCGCGCGCTTTGGCGTCCTCCGCGTTGTAGCGAAACTGCGTTTCAGCGCCGGCGTTAAAAAAGTCGTGGAAGACCTTAAGCCGGTCGCCCGCCGTAAGCTCCTCAAGCTGTGTGCCGAGCAGCTGAAAGTGCGTATTGAGCGAAGTTTTTGCCCTCGCAAAGTATGCGCGGGCGTCGTCGAGTGTTTTCCTTGTGGTAGCGACAGTTAAGTATTTGTCTTGCACCACTCCGGACGTTTCGGCAACGCGCAGCTCAAGCATACCGTTGTAGTCGTCACGGTATTGGTTGTACGCGTCGTTACGGGACTTGAGCAGCACATTCTGCTCAAAGTCCACCCTGTCCATCTTGTGAGAGTTAATTGTGAGCTTGTATGTCGAGGTGACATCCATAGCGTTCAGCAGGGCGCAGTACTGCGACAGTATGTGCGCCTTTATTTCGGGTGCCGCGTAGGAGAAATTGATGTCCTGATACCGCCACGTTTTGGAGTATCTGCGTCCGGCATTGCTGCCGCCGGGAAGCAGGAAAATCCCGTCCTCATACACCTGAAGCGCGGGGACTAAATCCTGCGCGCACCTTGTACCGCGAAGCCGGGTTTTGTTTTCCCGCCTTGCGGCTTTCAATCCTTTAGTCATTTTTCTTACCTCTTTTGAATATTTTGTGCCAAACGCCAAGTAGCTTGTCCTTGAAGCCGTGCGCCGTGGTTTTGACGGCAGGGATTAGCTCCTGCGAAATTATCTGCCCGCGCGAGTGCAGCCATTTCCGCAGCTTCCCCAAAACCGGCGATTCTTTTTTCGGGCGCTCATCCTCGATGTCCGCATTGAGATTCCTTGCGACAGCGGCTGTACGTGCTTCGCGCCGGGCGTTGCCGGATTTGTACACGAGCTTGTGCATTGTCAGAAACTCGAATTTTATTGCGGCAAGGATGATTGCCTCGGCGGGCATTCCGTTATACTTGACAAAGCACATCGCGCCGATCGGCACGACCGCAAGGGTTCCAAAGAAGAACTTAGTGTCTGCAGAAGCGCTTCCCAATACAAACCAAATTATGACAGAAGCAATCACTGCAATAATCACGAATATGAGCTGCCGCAACGTGAAAATGCCTATTCTTTCGGCAAATTCGCGGATGTCCTTGTTGATCTTATACTTTTGCATACTGTATCTCCTATGCGCCGAGTCCGGTTATGCGCTTGACGAGATAGTCGCTGCCTTTAACCATGGTGTTGAGCAGCAGCAGCTGAAACGCGAGCTGAACGCCATAGGACAGGACATACGTCGCCGGAGACGGATTATCGCCGAGTATCCCGAAGGTGAAGAAAGCGCCGCTTGAGGACAGCGTTGCGAAAATAATAAACGCAAACACCACGACAAGTCCCTGCAAGCACACCGCGCCGAACTCCTTGAAGAACTGCACCGTCGTGCCTTGTGTGCTCACTCCGCCCGCAAAAGCGCAGGGTATAGGGCTGACGGCAATGAACATGTACAACTTGAAAAACCTGCCGTACACTGTCATTATCATCATAACGCACAGCACAATTGCCACAATTGAGACAAGCAGCGCCACTATCCACACGAGAATACCGCCAAAAAAGCCGGAATGCTCCGCCGCCTCTATGACTTCCGGCGGTACTGCATAGGTTACGTTAACCGTCGCATAGCCGATGACCGTGCCGATGAGCTGCTGCGCGACCGCAATAATCGTCAGGAGAATTTCGAGTCCGTGAGTGATGAGCGTTTTAGTCAGAATAAAGCGGATAAACATCTTGAAAATCGTCTCCGGACGGCGCGCGTCAGCGGCTGAGGAGATTGACCTCATCGCGCCCAGCAGAAAAAAGATGACAAACAGCGCCGAGCCGACAGGCTGCAATGCATTGTTAATCGCCACCATAGTTGACCAAACGGCACCGCCCTTGAAGTCCTGCGGCGAGGTCATCAGCAGTCCGAATATCTCCTGCATTACTCTGTTTATGCTCTCGACCGTGTTCCATAAAAAATCTATTGTAGACACATTGTGCCTCCTTTTTTTGCGGCGGCGCGGCAGGAGTGTTTTCCCGCCGCGCCGGTGTGTTTATATAGCTCCGATACCCTGCAAAATTTCTTTTGTAAAAGTAATCACAATCCCTATAATCAGCGCTGTTATGCCCTGCGCACGGTGGTGTGGGTCTTGCTGGAACACTGACATTGCAAGAAGCACAAACCCGGCAATAGTCATAATAACGCCGAGCGCTCTGACAAGGCTGAAAACGAAATCCGTCATATTATCCAGTACAGGCAGCACGGGGTCTGCCGCAAAAGCGGACACCGTAAGCAGCGTTGCCATAACGGCGGCGGTGCCAATTCGGACGAGGAGCCTTTTTGTGCGCCGATTGCGTTTTTCTGTGTTTAAGTTTTTGTTCATGTTTTTTTGTGTATCCTTTTTTTTGAAATAGAAAAAGCCGCCCATTCAGGCGGCGTGGTTTTGTGTGTTGCGTACTAAGACGCAGCTTGCGCGGTGTCGTCCGGGAAGTCGTCGAGGGTGTAAACCACGACTTCGGGCGGTATGCTTTCAGGGTCGATTGGCGCGACCGACGCGATCGGCGGCAGTAAAAGCGTGCCGTGTATGTACGGCGGCGCGCCTCCGTAGGTCGTGAGCCGCACATTAGGGTGCCTGAACATGTTGTACTTTCTGTCGACAACAGCCTTTTCACCGCGAATGAACACCAGCGCTCGCCGGTTGTTCAAAGTGCGCACCTCGTCGGGCGACAGCAGCTCGCGGCCTTGCGTCTGGTCGTTGACCGAGTAGTGACCGTTTATACCCTTTGTGTGTCCGTAGGTGTTGGTCGAAATCGTTTCCTTGCCTAAAAGCTCGCTGATGTACTTGTGTGTAGAGGCTTCGTTGCCGCCGAGATATACAAGCTCGTCGCAGTTGCCGATTATTGTTTCCCAGTGTTTTTCATAAAGCGCCTTTAACTGCGAGAGGTTTTGCAAAATGATACTTACAAACACCTCTCTGCTGCGGATAACCGTAATAATTTGTTCAAAGCCGTCCGGCAAGCTGACGTTGGCAAACTCGTCCATCAAAAAATGCACTGGAACCGGGAGTTTGCCGCCGTGGTCAAAATCCGCGCTTGCAAGGAGCTGCTGAAACAGCTGCGTGTACAAAATGCTCACAAGGAAATTGAATGAAGTGTCGTTATTCGGAATAAGTGCGAACAGCGCGGTCTTTTCCTCGCCGAGCGACCGTAGGTCAAGCTCATCGCGGCGTGTAAGCTCTACAAGCCCCGTCAGGTTAAACTTTTCAAGCCGGATTGCAAGGATCTGTACTATTTGCTGGAGCGTCTTATCCGGGCCATTGCGAAATGAAGTGTAGTAATTCAGCGCAATGTGGTTCGGCTTCAGCGCTTCAAGGTGAGCAAAGCAGAAGTCCACGGCATTCTGAGAATCCGCAGAAAACTCGCAATGCCGCAGCATTTCCATAACGCTTGCAAAGTTCTGCTCCTCCGGCTCGCACATTTCCCGCACATAAAAAATAAGCGCGGAGAGCAGCGTCGCCGCCGCGTTGTCCCAAAACGGGTCTTGTGTGTTTGAGTTTTTTGGGGTGGTGCTTTTGAACAGGTTGGTAACAAGCCGCTGGACGTCGTTTTCGTCAGGCAGATACATAAACGGGTTGTAGCCGTGGCTGCGCTCCATGCGTATCAGGTCGAGAACCCGGATACGATAGCCCTTTGATTCAAGCAGGAATCCCATATCCCGCAGGTTTTCACCCTTTGGGTCAAGGATTACCATGCTGCAGTTTGCCTGTGCGATGTTCGGTTTGACGTACATAAGCGTCTTCCCGCTGCCAGCGCCGCCTATAACCGTAGTGTTCTGATTGCGCCCGATTGCCTGCGTGTCAAGGCTCATACGCAGTTTTTTTGTAAGTATCTTATTGTTTTCGGGCGGTTTTTTCGCGTACTTTTTGTTGAGAGCCGCCGCGCTTCCCCATTGTGCCGAGCCATGCTCTTCTCCGGGACGTTTGTTTTGCCGCGTGGTGAGATACATCGCAATGCAGGCGGCGTAAATCGCAAGAAAGACAAGCACGGTGCGTGTGGTGCCGTCTACAATTGCAATCTTAAACGGCGCATTTGCCCCATCCGTTATTGCGCGCATAATTCCTACAAGTCCGTCCGGCACGCCCGGCGCGGCGATGAGCGCGAGCCACACAACAAGCAGTGCGCCGACCACCGCCATTATGACGACCGTCTGCCGTGACTGTGATTTGTTTCTTTTCATACTGCTACATCAATTTCGGACGTCGTCTTGCTCTTAGCCTGACTGCGGGCGTACTCGTACACGCGCTCGTTTGTCGTCCGCACGGCGACCGCCGCGCGGGACAGGTCGGATTTCAGTGCTTTCGCGTCAAGCTGCGCCGGAACCTGCGGAACAGGCGGCGGGGTAGCTCCGTACCTGCGGCACAGCATATACGCCGCGCAGTCAGCGGCAAAGGCTTGTTCTTCTCTGCCATACGCCGTGACGGTTGTCGCAAGCTCCGCGTGAGCCGCCTCGCGTGTGAGCTGACGGAACAGCTCCGCCGTGTCCGAGGAGCGCATACAATTGATTGTCTGCGTTTTATTGTCATACAGGGCGAGGGTATCCGGTGCCGGCGGCGTATCCGTAGCAACTACCGCGTACGGCACCGCCCCCGCGAGCGCCGCAATCTCCGCACGGGGATCATCTACCTTTGACGGCGCGGCAGGCGCGCGGTCTGTCGTTTGACTTACGTCAAACACCCGCTTTGCGGTAAACCCGATAGCCGTTGTGCCGTCGCCCCGCACATACTCAGCGCCGTCAAGAACCGTTATTGCGCGGCTGCCTCTTTTTACCGAAACATTCTGCGCGCGCCAGTCCGCAAAGGATTTGAGTTTCTTTGCGCCCGGCAGCTGCGCCGTTATGAGCAGCGCGTTAGTAACAGCGTATCGCGGCAGGTTTGCCTGCGTGTCGAGATACTTTGAAAGCTCGTCGGGATTTGTCCGTATTTTTTCAAGCTCCGCGTCGGCAAGCGCGTAAGCGGCATTGCGCTCCTCGCGCTTAATCCGCTTAAACTCGTCTTTGTCAAAGGTCTTTTCTTCGGTTGAGTCGGAGGCGGATTCGGAAAGCTCCGCTTGCCCAACGATTTTTTCATCAAAATTGTCTGCCATTTTTGTTTCTCCTGATTGTTTTATTATTTTGAAATAACTTCGCTTGCGCCTTTTGACGCACCGCTGGTTTTTGTACTTGCTTTTTTTCCTGCCGGCTTGCCGCCTTTCTTTTTGTCCTGATTTTTAGTTTCCTTAGCTGCGAACGCCGTTTTCTGTCCCTCGCCCCATGACAGCTGGTCGCCGATTGGCGGCTTCTTACCACTCGCCGCCGTCGTCGTCCATGGATTCGAGCCGGGCGAAGAAGTCTTCGATTCCGCCGTTTTCTGATTCGGGGATTTTGCCGGCGGGGTGGTCGGCGAAGGAGCTCGATTCGCCGCCGAACCTTCCTTCGAGCTGCGCACGGAGGGTTGGTTTTCGTTTTGTACCGCCCCGGGCGTCGCCGTAGGGTTTTCAGGAACAGCCGCCTCCTTGCGAATGGGCGCGAGGTCGGCGGCGAGCTGCTCGCCGCTCTTTTGAGGCGCGCCTATCTCCGGCGCGGGAGGCTCCGCGTCTGTAATGGCTGCGGCGGGTTCTCCGTCTGTGACGGCTGCGCCGTCTGCTTCAACGATTTCGCCTGTTGCAGGGTCTACTTGCGGCATAGCCGTCGGTACGCCGTCAACGGTTGCCTCCGCACTTACTTTGACCTCGCCGACTCCGAGCTTTTCGTACACACGCGCGATTCGGGAAACGTCACTATTCTTAACGCTGATGTCCGCCGTGCCGTCAACCTTGCCGTTGTCGTATACATTGTACTCGATTCCCGCTTTTCTAAAGTGCTTCAGCACATCTTTTAGCTGCTCCGGCTTGCACTGCACAAATGTCGCTCCGCCCTCACCGGCGTTTTTTATTAGGTCGGCGATTTTCTTCTTTGCGCTGTTGTTTCCCGCCAGCGCTTTTTTAACGACCGCCGCGATGAGCGCGACGGTCTCTTTGGCGAGCGCGCCGCCAATCTTAAAGGCGTACTCGCCGCCCATAAACGCGAACTTTAATACTGCGCCTACAGCGTCCATTTCTTCTGACATTATTGATACTCCTTTGTGTTTTTATTTTTGTCGTTTTCGCTTATTTGTTTTTCTTCAGTGTCAACGCGGTTTAAGCGTTCCCGCATAACGCGGCTTCGAGCCTCTATATCTTCGCATAGCTTAACCTCCTGTTTTATTTTTCGTATCTCCTCGGACAAGGCAGTTACCTTGCCGCGCAATTCAACTCGTTCCTGCTCTGTACTTCCTACACGGCGTATTTCGTTTTGCAAACACCTTCGTGCGGACTCGAGTTCCTTTTTCTTTTCGGTCAGTATCGTTTTCCTCTGTGCAAGCTCGCCCGTTGTTTCAATTTTGTACTGCGCAAGGTATTTAGCTTGCGCGATTATCTTTCGCGCGTGAAGCAAATCGTCGCGCAAAGGCGGCGGCACCTGCGTCGGTCTAATATTCCTTTTCGGAAATACTCCGAGCAGATAGCAATATTTCCGATACGCGCGAAACAGGCTTGTGTGCGCGAGTATCGACGGCTCCTGCTTTATGTACTGTGTAGTGCGCGGACGCGGGTTGTATCGGGGCTTCGGCCGCTTTGGGACTGACGCTAAAAGCTTTGTAATCGCCTCCGGCGTGTACTCGCCGCCCAGCGACGACAGTCTGATTGACTGCTTCCAGTCGCTCTGCCGCGCCGTCCAGTGCTTGTGATTCGGGTTGTCGTCCAAAAAGTACCCCATGTCGCGAAGTATGAACTTAAACTCGCGCATACTGCGCGCGTGGGCTAACGCCTCGTCCACAGCCTCTTTCAGAATAACCTTGCGCGTCGGCGCGCCGCGCTTTTCCGCTTCTACAATCGACCTCGGCGCGCGCCCGGTACTTTTCTCCACGACAGACAGATTGTATTCGCGGCACAGCTCGTCGGACAGCTTGCGCAGCCGCGCATAGTCCGCCGGAGTGTTGCGGAATTTTCTGCCGTCCGCACAGGACACACTGTTAACGACAAAATGATTGTGCAAATGCGCGGTGTTTAGGTGCGTTGTGACGAGTACCTGAAAGTCCTCGCCCCACATCCGCCGCGCAAGCTCGCAGCCTATCTCGTGCGCTATCTCCGGCGTGACCTCGCCCTCCGCAAAGCTCTGCACTCCGTGATAGCCGCGCCGACCGCTGTGTTTGCCGAACCGGGTCTTGACGGTGAGCATTTCCTGATACGAATAATCCGCAGAGCAGTTAACGCCGCTGACAAAATACTGCTGCTCCGTCTTATCCGAGTTCGCGGCGTAGTCCAGCACAGCGCGCAGAGAATAAAACTGCGGCTCGTCAAGCTCCGGATTCTTCGTCTTGTCCTTGTTTTTGATGTACTTGGAGCTTTGCTTCAGGCTCCCGACATTCCACATCTTGCACGTCGCCATCTCCGCCCTCCTCGTCTTCTTCATCCGCAATTCTTTTCTTTGGCTCGAGGAACGCCGCGTAAAGATGCGCGCGCGTCTCGTGCCACTTTCGCGCCTCTTCCTTGAGTCGCGGCGCGTCGATGAACCCCAGCCCGGCGGCGCGCGCCGCGAGCGCGTTAAGGTTGTTTCCGAGTATTAAAATCTGCCGCGCCATTTCTTCGAAATCTTTTCCCGGCGCGGGCTGCGGCTCGTACCCGCGGATGAGCAGCCGGAGGTACGACGAGACGGAAAGTCCGCTAAGCGTTGCGTCTCGAATCAGCTTCGCGTTGTCCTCGTCGGACAGCATGATGTGAAGCTGTATTTTATTTTTTCGGTAAGTCATATATTTTCCCTCCGGGAACACAATGTATTTTACAAAACCAGACCCGTGCAGAAAACAGACGTTTTCCAGAATATGGTGCAGTGTTTTATCTGCACGAGTCTGGCAAGCAACGCGTTTGTGTACACACTTTCCCAAATATGCCCAAACTTGCGTTTTGGCCTATTGGGACGTGTGTACACAACCGCCAGTCGGACGGCGGCAAAGCGGAGCGATTAGCGCTCCGTTTTGCCGCCTGCAAGTGCCGCTGCGGCGTCACTTGCCCGACTGCTTGCAATGGGGAAGTATCCCCCTGGAACCCCCTCTGCGAGGACGCGCAAGGCGCGTTTGGCTGTCGCTTTTCGTTCGCGTATTCGTCTGCGAAAACGCATTTGCGCGGCGCGGTTATAAACAATTTCCAAGGTCGAATTTTCCCTTTTCGCGGTTCGATTCCTGCAAATATTCGTTCACGTCTTTCCCGCTTTTCGGCGGTCTGTTCTCGACCAAATAGCGGTCGGATAGCGCCGCGACAAGCCCCTGCGCGGCGCTTTGTCCGGGGTAATCATTGTCAAAATGAACGGAGATTTTCGTTATCTCCGGGTGCGATTCGAGATAGTTTTCAAGCGCGGACGGCGCGCGTGTTTGTGCCGCGTTGTGCGCCTCTGATTGCTCCGTGCTTTGCTTCGGCGCGTGTATTCCCGACAGCGACAGCAGGTGCATTTTCGTAAAATCCAAGCCCCTTTGTTCCGCGATTGTCGCGTAGGAAAGCGCGTCAATCGCGCCCTCAAACAGGTGCAGCGTTGCGCTACTGTTTGTACTGTCCGAAGGAGAAATGCGAAACGAAAACCGCTTGTCCGAATGCTTGACGTCGCCCATCATACGGCGCTCCTCCGTCCCGCGCCAGCAGGCAAAGCGGGGCTGTCCGGTCTCGTCTTTTCCGACAAATACACAGGAGTGTTGAGGGTAGCTTTCGTACAGGATTTTTTGCTCGATACAGTACCGGATAACGCTCTCCGACACGCCGCGCGAGGTTAAGTATCTCGTGATTTCGGCAGTCGTAAAGCTTGCGCACGGCAGCCGGAAGTCCTCCTTTGCGGCGGGTTTAGGCTGCTGTGAGGGTGTCGGAATTGTCATCGGCAGCTTGCCGCCGATGAGCGCTTCGACCGCTTCCGTGAACGGCAGCTGCCTTACGACAGTCAGATAATCCAGCGCGTTTGCGCCGCCGACGCGCCGCGACCACCAGCACCATTTGCCGTTGGAAATTTTCAGGCTGTCGTGTTCTTTTGTGCAATAATTGCCGTTGCCGAGCGATACTAAATTGTCCGGTTCGTAGGTTTCGAGATACGTCAGCAGGTCGACTTCCCGCGCTAATTGTATTATATCAGGGGTTATGTAGGGCATGGTCACGTGCCTCCTTTGGTGTGAGTTTGGGCATAAGAAAAGACGCTCCGTTTTGCGCGGAACGCCTTGTGGGTGTGTTTAGTTGCGGCTACAGCTCTATTTCTGCGTCTACATCTCTACTCTGCTGTGGTTTTTCCTGAGTGTTCGGTGCGGCCGTCTTTTCATTTTGAAACGCGATACCGTCTATGCAATTATCGTACAAAAACATCTTGATTTCGCTCATGTCACCGCTTTCATAAAAGTTAATCAGCAATCGGCGAAACTCCCTTTGCAGCTCGATAGGTACGGTCACAATGCCCGCGCCGTTCGCTATCATTACGTGGTTTGCAGCAAGCATTGCCGTGCGTTTATTTCCGTCAAGGAACATTTGCTTTCTCATACAATAAAGCATTAACGTGAGCGCCTTTTCAGTTGCTTCCGGTATGGATAAAATCTCCGCCAACTGCTCTTTAATTTGCGACTCAATCGGCATATCCGGTCGCCAGCTTGTCCCTCCCATTAACACGGGTACGTTACGTATGAACCCCGCATTTGTTATAAGATTATCGCCGCCGACCTTGCGGTGTATCTCACAAATAAGAGGGTAATCTGTTGGATAATTAGTGGTTTCCAAAACAAATTGCCACGCGTGTTTTAGATTGTTTATTGCGACAATTTCACTTACTTTCAGGCTCGCAAGGCTAAGTCCGTTGAATATTGCCTCTGTGTCCGGGTATGTGACCGTAATCCCTTCGAGATTTGCGCTCTTCCAAATGTAATCAACAATATTCCGCTTTGCGACAAAGATATTTTGTTCGACCGTCATATTGAATTTATCTGTCATAGTATCAGCCTCCATTTGGCTCACTTTTTGTATTATATCACGTTTTGCGCGGAACGCCTTTGTGTGGTTATATTCGTGTATTCAGCTACAGCTCAATACCTTCATCAAGCTTTTTATCCGGTGAACTCGGCTTCGTATCAACCTGATTAAAGTTAATGTGAAGCGCACGGTTTTTTAGCTCGTTTTCGTCGCCAAACAGCAGGTTACCAAAGAACCTATTCAAATAAACCGGTGTGGCTCGTACGCCTTTCTGATGGTTGTTATAATTTGCGCGCACAAGCGCGTTCCGAAAATACAGCGAGTGTTTTTCAAACGCGTCGTTAGTCACGTCATAACCGAAGGCACGGAGATATTTAATGGTAAACACCGCAATTGAGCGCGTATTTCCTTCTCCGAACGCATGAATTTGCCACAGCCCGGAGATGAATTTCGCTATGTGCTCCGCTGCCGCGCGAGGAGATAAATCAGCATAGCTGAAGGTCTTTTCGCTGTTAATATCATACTCGAGAAGCTCACGAATATCTCGGAAATCTCCGTAGTAAACGGTGTCGTCGTCAAGCACCCATTCTTTTTTTGTTATATTGTAATCGCGGACTTTTCCCGCAAAATCATACAGCCCCGTGAACAAACGGCGGTGTATCGACGTAAGCTCAACGGGAGACAGCGAGAATGCTTTTGCGGACAGCGCTTGCGCGATTCGAACGGACACCGTGTCCGCCTCTTGACTGCGCTTTTCATCTTCTGTCTGAGCAGGGTGTTCTTTGTAATACGAGGCGATAAGCAGCTCTGCTTCGGAAAGAGAAATTTCGCCGTCTATATTGGCTTGGGCTGTTTCAATAAGGTATTTTGAAGGTATAAGCCTGTCTACCTGCTGCAGGCCGATTGCCGTCTTCCAGTAGCGGCTGCGTTCTTCATTATTTGGTTCGGTTTGTTCGATATAATTGCCGTCGTTAATCACGGTGTTACTCTCCCTTTCGGCTTTGTTTTGTTGCTATTATAGCATGTTTTACTGAAATTATCAACCGCGAGTTTTTCTGCGTCAGCCGCCCGCACAGCAGGTTTTCATCTCATCAAGTATGATGTCCGTTAATCTCGGGATGTACTCGTGCGCCATTATAAAGCTTTCGTTTTGCAGCGTCTTGTTGCCCGGCAGCTCCGCCTGAAATGCCGCCGTATGCTGACATATACTCGCGAACCACTGCCAGCAGACAAGCGTGCCTGTCTCCTCGCAGAATCGCGGCGCGCGTTTAATAAGCGTCCGCGCGTGAGTGCCTATAAGCACAAAATTGCACAGCAGCGCGTCACACAAAACGCTGTCCGCAAACAGCGAGTCAGGGATGTTCCCCGCGCGCTGCACAACGTCCGCGACCCGGTCAAAACCACGCAGCACTGCGCGCAGCACCTCGGCATTTGCCGCTATGCTGTTTGAGTAAGCCTGCTGCCTTTGGCACTCGTCGGCATAGTCAAGCAGCGACTGAAAAGCGGCGGCGTTTTGCTCCGCATTCGGAAACGCGGTATCGAGTGAAGCGTCCTTGAGTAGAGACAAAAATGCTTCACTCGGCGGCGCTTCCCATTCTTCATTGTAGTATTTTGTCGTTGTCATTGTAGGTGTTCTCGCAAATCCAATCGTATTGATTTGCTGTATTCTCCCGGTATTACTGTAAATCCAAATTTCTTGTAAAGATACTCGGCTCTGTCCCAATTGTGCTTATCCACAGGCTGCATAGCGCCGGATATTTCATCAGCCTGCAATATTTTTGCGTATCGTATAAATTCGGCAAGCAGCAACGTACCATACCCGCAGCCACGATGTGTGCGTTCAATTTGAAAGTCACCTAAATAAATCTGCTTACGCCATATAAACTGGTTTGTCGCCGGGCTTTCTTCGCCGGGTTCGTTTCGGTTAACCTCCCATTCCAAGTCAAACCACAACGCTCCTATACTCACCGGATTTCCGGTGATGAGACTGTAGATATGAAAATATCCGCCTTTCAGTCTGCCGCAGTCCAATTCGCATTTTAGGGTAATTACGGTATTATGCTCTTGCTTGTCGCCGGGGGAAGGGCGATTGTAGCTTGTAATGACTTCATCACGGTAAATGAACTGCTCAGGCACTTTGGACAACCAATTATAGCCTGACAGCTGCACACGCAGCTGACCGTTTCGCTTATCTAATCGGTTCAATCGTTCACCCGCCGTTTCCCTGCGGTTCGTCTTTTTTTCGAACAGCAAGCTCATAATCTCGCTTAAGCTGAGCATAATTTTCCCCCTCGCAATTTTGCAGATTCTCTCTGTCGCGTCCGTCAAGATACCAGTCAAGACGGCCTTTAATTTGACTCCGCGCGTCTTGTGCAAGCGCGTTAGACTGTGTGCTAAGCCAAATATAATCGTCCAAAAGCGCCCGCAGGTCTTCAATTATATATCCGAGGAAATTGCGGCTATACCGCAGCGCGTGAACTTGTATCTTGCTGCTGTATACGCGCAGCTCACGCGGCAGGTCGCCGTAACGCAGCTTGCCAAGAAGAACCAGCTCGCACACAAATTCCAACGCCGCCATCTCCGAACTGCTCGGGTACTGTCGCGGCACACTGTCCCACACCTCCACGCCGTGCGGGAAGTTATACGTCGTTGTTTCCATTTGGGTTTTTCTCCATTGTATCATACTTTTTGAATTAGGCAAGCCTTTGTTCCGGCGGCGCAATCATTTATCCGCCGTCTCGTCGTCATCCGCCGTACGTACGCTCTCCGGCGTGTTTGGTTTGACGTACTGAAACGACATCCCGCAGCTTACGCCGGGTGTATTGGCGAGCGTTTGTTCTTCGCTGTACTCCTACTTGCGCTTTTTTCGCCGGCGTAGTATTGCCGCAACGGCAACAACAACGGCGACTCCGGCAACAACACCGCAGATAGCCAAAAGAAAGGACGTTTCCAGATATACTATTGATAGAAGAAGTGTGCTTACGGTAACGTAGATACTGACTATCCCATAAAGCAGAAAGGGTTGCGTTGGTTCCGCGCGGCGGTAAATACATATGCAATATATTCCGTACAGCAAAAAGCAACCGCCGATTGCGTTAATTAATAAATCACGGAAAGTGGTTAAAATTTCGATTATCATTATTTCTCCTTTAATACAGCAAGCCCCGCAGAACGCGGGGCTTGCTGTGGTTTGTTTATTTGTTGCTCACCTGAACGACACGGTCGGATTCGTCACCACATCCGCGTTGCGCTCCGTCGTAAAGCTTACCGTCACGCCGTCGGAAACGGCGGTGATTGCGCCCTGCATATCAGTGCGGTATAGCTTGACGTTCGCGTCACGCAGCCTTGAGAGTGTGTCCTCGTGCGGGTGTCCGTAGGAATTATCCGTTTCGCAGGAAATGACTGCGTACTGCGGCATAATCTCCCGCAAAAACGGATAAGTCGTTGATGTGCCGCTGCCGTGGTGTCCGACCTTCAGCACCGTCGCCGAGAGGTCATAGCCAGCCGCCAAAATGTCCGCCTCCTCCGCGCGCTCTGCGTCGCCGGTGAACAAAAAGCTTGTTTTGCCGTAGGTTATCATCAGCACGATTGACGTGTTGTTCGGCTCGTCTGACGGCTTTAGCGGCGCGAGGATCCTCACGTCCGCGCCGCCGAGCCTGAACGCGTCGCCGGGCTTCGGCACGGTAATTTCCTTGCCCTGTTTATTCAGCTGTTTTACAAAGCTGGTAAATGCGCGGCTGTCGTACTCCGTAACCGGGCAAAACGCAACGTCCGCGCTTGCGTATTGGAGTGCGCCCGAAAGTCCGCCGATGTGGTCTTCGTGCGCGTGCGTTGCGACTATGTAATCGAGATGTGTAACGCCGTGGTCTTTCAAAAACGTGTACACGAGGTCGGAATCGGCGGCGTTCCCGCCGTCAATCAGCATTGCCGCGCTGCCGGAGACGACGAGCGCGCTGTCGGCCTGACCCACGTCTATAAAGTACACGGTGAGCTTATCACCGGACGGTGTATCGGCGTCGCCGGGAGGCGCGACGGTGCGCCACGCGACATAGGATATAGCAATGACTACCGAAATGAGCAGCGGCAGGATTTTAGTTTTGCGTTTCATCGGCGGTCTCCTTATCGTTACGCTCCGGCAGCTTCGCGGCTTTAACCTTATTTCGCGCTTCGCTTAGTTTATCCGGATGTTTTTCTTCAATATATGTACGCACGTCACATATAGCGGAGCAGATAAAGCCTACGACTAAAAACGGCAGAAGAATCAAGTTTCCCGCAAGCTGTGCCTCTTTCGGAAAGTCATAATAGATTGCCGCAAAGTTAAAGAAAACCGCAATCACAGATAATATTGCGTTTAACACTGAATACGCTGTTTTCGCGGCTTTATTGTCCGCCATCAGTGTCATCATACTACACACAATCAGATACACTGCAGAAAAGAACAGCCCCGTAAATACTGCGTCACCATTTGAGGATGAAATCACAATATTAAATTGCCAAACGATACAAATCAAACTGATTCCGGCAATGAGCACTGCCCATATCAAGATGGAAACAAAAAACTTAAAGCAGGACAAAAAGCCTTTTACAGCAATCAAAAAAAGCATGAATAAGTCAAGTATTACAGCTGTGATTGTTGTAAAGTTCCTTACAGTTGCCACGAAACTATTTTCACGAAAGCCGCATAACCAAAACAGCCACAGGATAAGTGCCATTACTGTAAGGCTGATACCCGCAGCGCCCATCACTTGCCAAAACGTCTTGCGGTGCGGCGCTTCTTTTGCGGGCGCGGTAAGCCAAGCCGCAAGGCGGCTTCTGTTGCGTTCGCAGAACTGCATTATTGTTATTGTTTTTTCTATCACGAACTGCCTCGGGTTTTTGAAAAACTTTATGCAGGACAGCCACACATTTCTGCATAACACGACAATTCTGTGCCTGTTTATTATCGCTGTGAAAAGTATAACAATGCAAAAGAAAAAAGTCAATACAAGCAGCACGGGAATGCACGCTTGGCAGAACACTCTCCAAAACGGCTGCCAGAACAACGTGATTTCGGGCGATGAATTTGAATACAAATACAACAAAAACGACGCATACCACAAGCCGGGTACACTTCGCAGAAGTCCTTTGACAAGGCTGCCTTTTTTTACGGCAATAGCCTGCACTACACAGCGAACGCCCAGCAGAACAATGTCCGCGCAGCCCATCAGCGTTATTACAAAGCTTTGCGTGTTTGAAAACCACCCCTCCGCCGCAACATAAATAAGTACGAGCGTGAAGGCAATACGGATTCCAAGGGGAAGATCATACTCCTCCGTGCCGGCACCGTCTTTTTTCAGCAGCGCCGCGCGGCTGAAGTGGTACAAACGGGCAAACCCTACAATCAGCATTGCGCCGAGCGTCAGCGCGATTAATACAAAGAGCAAATCTATGCCCGTTAACTTGACGACTTCCATAATCATCATCTCCTATCCTAAATAATAACGCCGTGGCGAACGTTGCGGTTCGCCACGGCGGCGTTGTTACGTCTCATCTTCTGCGGTCGCGGGAAACTCCGTCTCCGCGAACTCTGCGTCAGTCATTGCGGCGAGCTTTGCCGACGCGCGCTGTGCAATTGACCGCATTTCGCTGTTTGGATGTGCTTTGCCTATAACCGTGAGCTGCGCTGCGGTCGCGCTGCGGCTTGCAGCTTTGTAAATACCAATCAGGCTTGCTTCTTCCGCCGTAAAGTTAAAATAATTCATTTAGCTACATCTCCAAAGTGGTTTCGTATTCAGTGCGCGAATTGCCTGTCTGCCTTGAGTCCTTGCTGCCGCGCAAATAGTACGGCGTGGGGTTTCCGTCCCAATTGCCGAACTCGTCACGGTCTTCCCGGTCGGTTTGGTCGCCGCCCGCCGCCGCTTCCTCGTCGCGGTACTGAGGAGCCGCGTCCTTTTCCGGCGCGGCAAGACTTGCGTCTATTTCCGCGATTATCGCGCTTGCCTCATCCTTTATTGTGCCGAGCGACGCTTTCAGTTCGGCCAGTTCTTTGTCGGCACTGTATGAGGCGATATAGCCGAACGAGTAGTCCGACGTATCCAGCCCCAAATGGCGGCACACTATGTACGCGACGCTCTCCGCTTCAACCTCGCGTGTGCGCCTACCGGGACGCGGCGTGTCTTTCGGTGCGGATTTGTCCACATCATGCAGGCGCGAATGCGCCAGCTCATGCACCGCCGTTTTCAGCGTTTGAAGCTCGCTCATTCCGGATTTTATTGCAATGCGCTTTTCGATTTGGTCATAATAGCCCCTTGCGCCGCCGCTTATTTCTTCAAACGCAACCGGGACGCGGGATATTTTCATAAGCGCGCTGAGCTTCTCGCCGTATACGTCCGCGTCCCCTGTCAGTTCGTCCGCGATTTCCGGCAGCGGCTTGCCCTCCGTTTGGGATACGTCAAACACGGTGACGACGCGGAACCTCGGTACGACAACCTCCTCCGTACTGGCTGTGGAGACGCCGCTTTGCGGGTCGATTTGCGTTTTCTCCGCCGTGACTTTTATCGGCGCGGGCGCGATTATTTTAATGCCCTTTTCGCCGCTTTTTACGTTCCGCTTGAAATTGCTTTGCCACGCCCGAAAGCCCGCGACATATGTCGCGCCCGGTCTCTGCATTGCAATCAGCAAGTTATTATTCAGGCTGTAATCGTGGAATTTAGACAGCGTATTAAGGCACTCTTTATATCTCTCACTGTCGAATATATCCCTCACGCCCTGCTCCAGCTTGTCTGTTATCTCGCGCAGCCTGTCGCGCGGATTGTCGGCGGTCAGGGCGATTGGCGTGGTTGTGGTCATTATGACTGCACCTCGTCAGGCTCTGCGGCAGGCTCACCCTCTGCGAGGAACTCATACAGCTGCTTGCAGCGCACTGCAGTTTGCAGTGCGGACAGCAGGTGCAGCTCCTCGGCGGTTATGCCGGGCAGTTTGCCGATGTCGGTAAGACCGAACCGCAAAATTGCTGATGATGTTTTAATGCCCGCTGCGAATAAGCGGGTGAGCAGCTGGATTCGCGGATTTGCTTTTTGTTTGCGTGCCATTTTTATTCTCCTCTCAATGATTAATTTAATACAGCGCAGCAAGCCCCGCAAACGCGGGGCTTGCTGCCGTGTTTCCTACTTTTTGCGCAAAGACAGCGTTATCTTCGCATACAGCCCTCTGACCGCCGTCACCCCGCGTGTCGCTATCCCACGCAGCTTATCCGAAACACTCGCTGCCGTCACCGCACCGTCGCCGTCCGCCACGGCGCGCCGTCTGCGCTGCGCCATCGGCATAACCACAGCCGCCGCGATACCCGCCGCGCCAAGCCCAATCAGCGCAACATATCCGCTGATGTCCTGCACAGCTGTATCCGGCGGAGGCGTTCCCGGTTCGTTTGTAAACAGCCCGCCTGCAGCGTTTGACACGACGTACTGCTTTGCCTCCGCAACTGTCACAAGGTAATACCCTGCGTCCCGCAGATATCCCTCCGGGGCGCGGGTCTCCTGCACGTAGTACGCGCCCATCGGCAAGTCGCTGACCTTGTACACGCCCGGCTCGGTCTCCGTCATTTTCGCAATTTCGTAAAACTCCGGCTTGTTGTCCGTGCCAATCCGCGAGCCGAACACCGTGAACTCCGCCCCGGAAAGTTTCGTTTCGGGATTCTCCGCGTCAACCTTTGTCAGCGTTATGCCGCCGAGGATAGGCTTGTTTTCGATTGCTTTGCCGTCATTCAGCGCGATTTTTACAGTCGCCACGTCCTGTCCGGCATACTCAAATGTTACCGGGTATTGCGTATTGTCAAGGATAAAGCCGTCGTCGGTCGCAATCTCGCGGACGTAGTACTTGCCGAAAGGCAGCTCCGCGTCAAACTCCGCCGTGCCGTCCTCGGCGACGCTGGTAACCGCAAGCAGCGTCCCTGCCGGGACGGTGCCGGACACCGCAATCGGCGCGCCGCCGGGCTGCACATAGAGCGTCGCCGCGACCAAATCCTCCGCCGCGTAAAGTCCGAAAGTGACGCGGCTCAGCTTGCCTGTGACAAGCTTGCGCTCGTCCTGCAGCATTACCTTTTCAAGCGCTACGGCTACCTTTTGTCTTGCGTTCTCAAGCGCGATTGCCGTTTCGGTCAGTTCAACCGCTTGCCCGGCGTAGGTCAGCACAACTTCGTACTTTGCCGTATCCAGCACGTACCCTTGCGGCGCAGTCTGCTCGCGCACCTCGTACTTGCCGAGATACAGCGGGACGCTCTGTGCCTTGCCGTCAGCGTCCGTCGTGAGCGTGTCCACGCGCTCACCCGCCGCATACTGCACCGAGCCGTCCGGGGTTGTGATGTCCTCCTCCGCAAAAATGCCGAAAACCGCGCCTTTGAGCGCGTTTTTGCTCCACAGCAGAGTAGATGTGCCGTCAGCGTTGGGCGCTGCGGCCATCCCGGCG
>JAISTA010000206.1 GCA_031272845.1 Oscillospiraceae bacterium | reverse complement strand
AATGGGAGCGGACGGTCTGCGCGTCGGCCTTGAGGACAACATCCTTTACGGCACGGACGAGGCCGGAAATAAGATTATCGGAACAAACGTATCCCTCGTTGAGCGCGCCGTTGAGCTTTCCAAGATTGCGGGACGCTCGATTGCGACGGCCGAAGAGGCTCGCCAGATCCTCGGAATCACGCGCAATACTCTGCGCGACGAGAAGACCTACCCGACGACCTGGGCGCCTCACGCACAGGGCTAAGGAGAACTCACTTTATGGCAAAATCAAAGGTAGTTTCGCTTGAAGAAGCGTTAGAAAACGTGCATGACGGGCAGACTGTCATGATCCCCGGCTTTGTTAACGTCGGCGTGCCCGAGCTGCTCATCAAGGGGCTTATCGACAAGGGCATTACGGGAATCAACGTCATTTCCAACAACACAAGCATTAAGGGGCGCGGAATCGGACTTCTGGTTCACGACCACCTCATCAAGCACCTCACCTGCTCGCATATCGGCAGCAACACGGAAACGGTTGAGCAGGTCGTCGCGGGAGACATCGACGTCACGTTTGTCCCGCAGGGAACGCTGTGCGAGCGCGTGCGCGCGGGCGGAGCCGGAATCGGCGGCGTACTCACGCCGACAGGCCTCGGTACCCCGATTGCTGACGGCAAGCAGATCATCAACGTAGACGGCAAGGACTATCTGCTTGAAACGGCGCTTCGCGGAGATGTTGCGTTTATTCACGCGTGGAAGGCCGACAAGATGGGCAACGTCGTCTATCACCGCACGGCGCAGAACTTCAATAAAATCTGGGCGACGGCGGCGGACTGGGTTATTGTCGAAGCCGAGGAAATTGTTGAGGTCGGCGAGCTTGACCCCGATCTCATTATGACGCCCGGCGCACTTGTAGACCAAGTCGTCTTGATAAAGTAAGGAGGGATACGAAAATGGCAGAAATTACAGGACGCGATTTAATCGCATACAGAACCGCCCGCTTTTTTGAGGACGGAGATCTTGTCAATCTCGGTATCGGAATGCCGACAAAGTGCCTCGACTTCCTCCCTGAGGGTATCGACATTTGGATCGACACGGAAAACGGCGCAATCGGACTTGACGGCCCTCCCGCAGAGGGTGAGTGGGCCGACCCGGACGTTGTTGACGCGGGCGGCAGCACCTCGAAGCTGCGCGTCGGCGGCTGCTGCTTTGACAGCTTCACGTCCTTCGGCTACATTCGCGGCGGACACGTCGCGGCGACGGTCCTCGGCGCTTATGAGGTAGACCAGGAGGGAAACCTCGCGAACTGGATTATCCCCGGCAAAACGGCGGCCGGAATGGGCGGCGCGATGGATCTTGTCGCCGGAGCGCGCAAGGTTATCGTTATGACCGAGCATTGCGACAAAAAGGGCAACCCCAAGGTGCTGAAAAAGTGCACGCTTCCGCTTACGGCGGCGCACGAGGTTGATTACATCGTGTCTGAGCTTTGCGTTTTGCACCAGACGGACGCGGGGCTTGTGCTTGAGGAGCTTGCTCCCGGAGTTTCAGTCGAAGAGGTCGTTTCCAAGACCGGCGCGGAGCTTATTATCCCGGCGGAAATCAAGTCAATGATATAGTATTTGCTGCCGGGACGCGGAAAAGAGCGGCGTTCCGGCAGTAAAAACCGCATTTGCGCGGCAGCTATAGTTAGTTTTTTAGGCAGTTAAATTTTTTTTGGAGGAAAGAAAAATTAAATGATTCAGACAATAATTATTGTCGTGTATTTTGCAATTACGGTGGCCGTTGGTCTGTACTCGATGAAAAAGACTAAGGGCTCAGACTCATTTCACGGCGTTGCGATGGGTATGTTTGCAATTGTCGCCGCCTCGGCCGGTGAGTGGCTCGGCGGCACAAGCACAACCGGCGTATCGGAATACGGCTTTGACTACGGCCTATCGGGCGCGTGGTACACAATCTCAAACGGTATCGGAACAATGTTTCTTGCGCTGCTGTTTGCAAAGCTGTACCGCAGCCTGAACTCCGTTACCGTCCCCGGCATTATCGAAAAGTTTTTCGGCGTAAAGGCGCGCTCCGTTTCGAGCGTTCTGCTGACGATCGTTATGCTCGCCGTCGGACTTTCACAGATGATAGCGGCGGGCAAGCTCGGCGAGAGTCTGCTCGGAATTCCGTTTGTTCCTGCGGTTATCGGCTTTGCCGTTATATTTATCATATACACGCTTGCCGGAGGCATGAACGCGGTTGCGAGTACTAACAAGATACACCTTTTTGTTATGTACGGCGGTGCAATTGTCGCGGTTGTGTTCGCTGTAATAAAGCTCGGCGGACTTTCCGACCTTATGCACTGGCTCGACTCGTCGAACATGTCTCAGGAAACGCAAAACGCGATTACAGCGGCGACGGCGGCCGGTGAAACCGTTAAAATAACGGCGACCTCCGGCGGCGGATTCTTCGGAATGCTGACAATTGGGTTTCCAAAGGTCAGCTCGTGGATTGTCGCGTCGCTGCTCGGCGCTTGCACGGCTCAGGCGGGCATTCAGCCCGTACTCGCCGCAAAGGACGTAAATACCGCCAAAAAGGCGGCTATCGTCACGGCGCTTGTCTGCGCTCCGTTCGGTTTGTTCACGGCTTTTCTCGGAATCATTTCCAAGGCGCTGTTCAATAAGGGCGACCTGCTTATTACCGAAAGCCAAAAGCTGGTTAACGGAAAAACGGCACTGCCGACCCTGATGATGAATATTTCGGATAATAAAGTCGTTTCGGGTATCGTCGGCGGAATCGTGCTTGCCTCAATTCTCGCGGCAATCCTGTCTACCGTCTCGCCGATCATTTTGTCCTCCGGCACAATGGTGACAAAGGATCTGTATCAGCGCGTATTCAAGCCGAAAGCGACGGACAAGGAGGTTCTCTTCATGTCGCGTCTGACGACCGCAATCTCCGGCGTTATCTGCACAATCGGCGCAATCGCCCTCGTCAATCTGTCTGCGGTGCTCGACATTGTTTACGCGGCGTACTCGCTGCGCGGAGCGCTGTTTATCGTGGTTCTCTTCGGGATTTACTGGAAGATAGCTTCTGAAAAGGCGGCCTGCATCAGCATGCTGCTTACGGGAGTCGCCGCGATTCTGTGGAAGGTTGTTGACCTTGTAACGGGCAGTTACCCGATTGCAAGCTGGCTCACGGAGACCTACGCTGCGGTTATCGTCGCGGCAGTGTCAACAGTTGTGTTCAGCCTGATCTTCCCGAGAAAGCCGGAAGACCGCGTAAACCTGAAGCTCGCAAAGTAGCGAAAGGTTCGCATTTTGCGCAAAGCAAAGCCCGCCGTACAGCACGGCGGGCTTTTTGCGCGGCTCTCTTTGTAAAATTAATGTGAAAACGCGGTTAATCCGCTTTGCGTGTGATAAAATAAGCATGTTAATTCATCATTAAAAACTACCCATGGGGACTGAACCGCCAATATCTATGTTTCGCAATTTTTTGCAAAATCTATTCAGGGGACGCTACGGCCCCGACCATCTGAACGCCGCGCTCGTCATCCTTGCGATTGTACTTGAGATAGCCGCAAGCTTTTTGCGTATTTTCCAGATACTCGCGCTTGCGGTGCTCGTAATTGCGCTTCTGCGTATGTTTTCGCGCAATATTTACGCCAGAAGGCGCGAGAACGACCGATTTTTGACATATTGGACACCAATCAAAACCAAAATCAAGAAAAAACACCGTCAGTTCAAGGACAGAAAGGTGTTTAACTTCTACAAATGCCCCTCCTGCGGTGTGACGCTGCGCATTCCGAAAGACAAGGAACGCGGCAGAATAGAGATAACTTGCCCGAAATGCGGGGAGCGGTTTAAGAAGAAAAAGTAAAGAGTTTTTGTGAGAGCGAGCTTGTTAAGAGAAAAAGCCGGGGGATTCGGTTCCCTCGGTTTTTTTATTTTGTGGACGGTTGCTTTGGGGTTGCGGCGGTGGTGGTGTTCTTTTCAACGCACATCTCAAGGCGGGAACGAAAAGTTCTCTGTTTGGTGCGGGGTACGGTGTTTGGAATAGGGACTCGGCTGTTCTTCGGTTCACTGCCGGGACGCCTACGCGGCGGGCGGTTACTTTTTCCGCTTCGCCGGAAAAAGTAACCAAAAAGGGGCGACTTCTTTTCTCTTGAGAAAAGAAGCAAAATCGCTTTATGCCGGGCAACAGCGGTGCT
>JAISTA010000201.1 GCA_031272845.1 Oscillospiraceae bacterium | reverse complement strand
TTAAGCTGTACGGTCACGCCGTTTGACGCAAAGTCCGGCGGCAAACCAGACAAGGGACGTCGAGGACGCCGTCCCCTACGGAACCGTTGCGTCAACGGGGAGCGCAACCGCAACGTAAGGACGCACACAACAACACCACAAACCCGCCGCGCCGGGAGACGCACCTGCCTCCAGTAACACGTGCGGCAGCGATCGTAGCAGCACCATCCTTCCGGTCAGCACCCCCTCCGCAATTCGCGCACACCGACCGTCTAACCTAAGTCTTTGGCCCCGGATAGGCTTCGCCCCTGTGTGCGGCGGTGCAGAAACGCTCGGACGCTGCACCGCACTTCTCGCGGTGTGGGCAGGGACTGCATTGCAGCACCTTCGTCTGCCCGATATAAAAAAAGATTTGCTTCTTTTAAAAGAAGTCGCCCCTTTTTGGGGACGATGTCCGGCGAAGCGGAAAAAGTAACCGCCCGCCGCGTAGGCGCTCCTGCTTCGCATAGAAGAGCAGCAAAATCCCAATTTCAAACTCCGTAACCTGCGCCGCACAGAGAACTTTTCGTTCCCGCCGTGAGTTTTGCATCGCAAAGAACACCCGCAACGCCGCAACCCCAAAGCAACCACCCCACTCCAAAAGGAACCCACAATGTTCAACAACCCATTATTCGACGGATTTGGAATCCCGGCATTTTTCAAAATCGCGTTCTCCCTCTTCGGCATTTTCTTTGTCGCCGTGCTGATCCACGCGATTGCCTCCGCCGTTTCGCCGAGCTATCAGGCGTATTGGGCGAAGAAAAAGGTCAAGGCGACAAAAATCACAATGGACGAGAGCCGCGAGGATATTCACGACATTGCGCAGCTTGGCGGCGCGGCGATAGGCACGGCCATCGGCAGCGCAAAAAGCGCAATGAATACGGACGCAGGTCAGGGCGTGGCCAATGGCATTTTGCGCGAGGCAATGGCCTCCGGCGCAGCGCCGCGGCGGTTTTGCAAGCACTGCGGCGCGCCGATTGCGGCGGACGCGAAATTCTGCGAGAGCTGCGGCGAAAAGCTGTAGCAGCTGCGCCGCTGAACGCGCTTATCGGATTGCTCGCTTAAATGAGACTCCGCAGAAAAATTTATTTCGTTTCATATGCTGCTTTTATAAAAGCAGCTAAAGAAAGCTCAATTTCACGGCGGCACAAAGTCGCACACACGAGGTATACCCCAATGGGAAACTACTATCAGGCCGAGTGGGAGACTGCTCCGGTCGAAAAAATGCGGGAGCATCAAGGAAAGCTCCTGAAAGAGCAGGTCGCGCACACGTACAAAAACGTCGCGTACTACCGCGACCTAATGGATAAGGCAGGCGTTGCGCCGGAAGATATTCAGTCAGTGGACGACCTGCACAAGCTGCCGTTTTTGACAAAGGACGACCTGCGCGAGGCCTATCCGTACGGACTGCTTGCCGTTCCGCTTGCGGACTGCGTGCGAATCCAGTCCACCTCAGGAACAACGGGCCGCCGCGTCGTCGCCTTTTACACGCAGAACGACATTGATCTGTGGGACGAGTGCTGCGCGCGCGCGATCGTTGCGGCAGGCGGCACAAAGGAGGACGTCGTGCACGTTTCCTACGGCTACGGCCTGTTTACGGGCGGCCCCGGCCTGAACGGCGGCTCGCACAAGGTCGGTAGCCTAACGCTTCCGATGTCCTCAGGCAACACAGAGCGGCAGATCCAGTTTATGACCGACCTCGGCTCGACGATTCTGTGCTGCACGCCGTCCTACGCGGCGTTTCTTGCCGAAAGCATTAAGGAAATGGGACTGCGCGACAAAATTAAGCTCAAGGCCGGCATTTTCGGTGCGGAGGCGTGGAGCGAGGAAATGCGCCGCCACATCGAAAAGGAGCTTGGAATCCGCGCGTTTGATATTTATGGGCTGACCGAAATTTCCGGTCCCGGCGTGTCCTTTGAGTGCGAGGAGCAGACCGGAATGCACATCAACGAGGATCATTTTATTCCGGAAATCATTAACCCGAACACGGGCGA
Source organism: Oscillospiraceae bacterium (assembly GCA_031272845.1). GTDB lineage: Bacteria > Bacillota > Clostridia > Oscillospirales > Oscillospiraceae > JAIRRO01. The sequence continues at coordinate 7,106 of JAISTA010000201.1, read as the reverse complement.
GGTTCTGCCTCTCGGCGAAAAGGGCGAGCTTGTGTTTACGTCCATTTCGAAAAAGGCGTTCCCGCTTCTGCGGTACAGAACACGCGATATTTGCGTGTTATCCCGCGAAAAATGCTCCTGCGGGCGTACTCTTATCAAGATGGCAAAGCCGATGGGACGCAGCGACGATATGCTGATTATCCGCGGCGTAAACGTGTTCCCGTCGCAGATTGAAACGGTGCTCTTAAGCTCAGGCTTTGAGGCGAACTATCAGCTCGTTGTTGACCGCGTGAATTTCTCCGACACGCTTGAGGTAAAGGTTGAGCTGACTCCCGATATGTTCTCCGACACGGTTTCCGTTATTGAGAGCAAGGAAAATGAGGTTGTACATAAGCTGAAATCCGTGCTAGGAATTCAGGCGAACGTAACGCTCGTCGCGCCGAAATCGATCGCGCGCTCCGAGGGCAAGGCCGTGCGGATTATCGACAACCGCGCGGGCAAAATTTAAGCACTAAGGAGCAAAAACAATGGCAACTATAAAGCAGCTCAGCATTTTTGTTGAAAATAAAGACGGTTGGCTGGCGGACATTCTCGAAATCGTAGCGGGCGCAGGCGCGGATTTGCGCGCGCTCTCGATTGCGGACACAAAGTCCTTCGGCGTTCTGCACATAATTGTGGATAAGCCGGAGGCGGCGGAGGAGGCGCTGACAAAGGCGGGCTGTATCGTCCGCGAAAACGATGTGCTGTCGATTACCGTCGCGGATAAGCCCGGCGCGTTCGCGGCGGCACTGCGCAAGCTCGCGGACGCGGGAATCAGCGTGGAGTACACCTACGCGTTTGTCGGTCACGAGCCGGGACAGGCGTATGTAATACTGCGAGTGGACGATAACGAAAAGGCGGAGCGGGTGCTGGGGTAATGGATGATGTGCTTTTTGAGAACAGGTATGAGCTGACCCCGGCGCTGATAAAGCGGCGGCGCAGCTTGCGGTATAAAAGGAGCGGCAAGCAAAGGCTCTGGCTCGGTCACGTTTTCCACGCGGAACTTGTTTTGTTTGTGGTGTTATATTTAGCTGCGGCATATACTTTCCGGTGGGAGAGCGCCTACCGGCTTGTGGCTTGGGCTGCCGCGATTTTTTGCGTTGTGCTGCTTTTAACGCCTCGCGCCAGAGCAAAACGCAACTTCACGGATATGCTGGCGTTTGCGAGGCAGGACAAGCTGTTTGCCTCAACCACATTTGGCGAGAGCGTTGAGACAAAGGCCGGATCCATTTCTTTGAAACTCGCTTATGACCAAATTTGGTTTATTGACGAAAACGACGAGGCGTTTATGCTTTGGCTACAGGATTTGTCCATGATATATGTACAAAAAAACGCTTTCACTGTCGGAGACGAAGCGGCATTTAGCGATTTTATATTCAAAAAAGCGGCGGAAGCAGAGCCACTGCTGACAAAACAGCAGCTAAACCGCGCGGTTTTGAAAAAATCGATGCGGCAGATAGTCGTGCTCGCGATTATAACGCTTTTGCTGCTTGTTTGCGCGACGTTGCTGCTGTGGGCATAGGCCTCGGCGGCTGATAATTATTATAGTCCTTCTACCTAAAAAGCGTCCCGGATCGGCGGAAATTTTCCGCATTACTGTGTCGTCGTCCTAGCCGGGGTACAACACCATATCACGGCGGCACACCTCTCCCGGCAATCCGAAAAATATTCTCGCAAATCTGGGACTCTTTTAGTGGTTTAGCTGTACATAAAAAACAACCGGCCGGGATTGCCCCGGCCGGTTGTTTTTTATCAAGCATAGGCGCCGCGCTTTTGAATGTAGCTTCTGTTTCGCGGGGCGTGGTTGGGCGGTTGCTTCGTCTGAGCCACAGGTAGCTGTGTTTGAAATTGCGGCGAAGCTTGACAGCTTTGCGAAGTAAAGCGCCTGCGCGGCGGGCGGTACCGTTCTTGTCTTGGCAAGAACGGTACCAAAGAAGCAGCTTTTGGGCTTAGGCGATTACGGATGTACAAGTGTACGTGTCCGCACGGCCGAACCCGGACAGAGTTGCCGAATGACGGGGCGTTAGGCCTCTATTCGCCTGAGGTAGGTGCCGGCGGGGCCCCGGGACTTGGCGAAGCACACCCGCACCGCGCCCTGCGCTGTAGTATACGGCAATATGGTGCGTGTCCCGGTGCGGCGGGGTGCGGTAACCCAATGTAGGGGACGCCGACCTCAGCATCCCGTGCGTTTATTGTCCGGGTTTATGTGTTTTTAAACACAAACGCCGTGGTCTCGGTGTTCTGCGCGTTTATTGCTCGGTTGCGGTGGTTTTCAGACGGCAGCGCCGTGGTTTCGGGCACGGGACGCTGAGGGCAGCGTCCCCTACAGCACAGCCCCGCCCGAAATCCCGCCGAACCACCACACCCGCCCGTCCAGGACGCGCAAAGCGCGTCCAAGGACAACGCACCCAACCGCACCAAGCCAGACGGGTGCGTCGTATGACGCATAGTCCGGCGGCAAACCGGACAAGGGACGTCGAGGACGCCGTCCCCTACGGAAACGTTGCGGCAACGGGGGACGAACCCGCACCGCAAGGACGTACCCACCGTCACAACAATCCCCGCCACGCCGGGACACGCACCAACCGCCAGCACAACGTGCGTCAGCAATCGTAGCAGTACCGTCCTTCCGGACGGCACCCCCACCGCAGTTCGCCACAACCAAAATCTAACCTGAGTCTTTAGCCTCGGACAGGCTTCGCCCCTGCGTGCGGCGGCGCATAGGCGTTCGGACGCTGCACCGCACTTCTCGCGGTGTGGGCTGGGACTACATTGCAGCACAACTGTGCCCGGTATAAAAAAAGATTTGCTTCTTTCTAAAAGAAGTCGCCCCTTTTTGGTTACTTTTTCCGGCGAACCGGACAAAGTAACCGCCAGCCGCGTAGGCGCTTTAGCTTCGCCCTGAAGAACAGCCAAGTCCCAATTTCAAACACCGCACCTGCGCCGCACAGAGAACACTTCGTTCCCGCCAAAAGATTTCCGTCGAAAAGAACACCAACAACGCCGCAAGTCAAAGCCGTCCTCACCTCAAACCCTCTTGCATTTTTTCAAAAATGATATATAATAGACGCATAATAAATATTCGGAGGCTTTTTATGGCTATCGGAAACAGGTTTAAGGACAAGGTCGTTATCGTCACAGGCTCAGGGCAGGGCGTCGGCCGCGCCGTTGCAATCGGCTTTGCCGAGGAGGGCGCAAAGGTCGTTACAAACAACCGCAAGCCCGGCTCGACAAGGCTCGTCAACATGTCTGAGGCGCAGTATGCGGCGCTTTCTCCCGAGAAAAAGAAAGCGTTTGACGATGTTTACGCCGGAATCACGGGCGACGCGGAGTCCACCGCCAAGACGATCAACGACTTCGGCGGCACGGCAATCCCGGCTTACGGCGACATCGGAAGCATTGCGGACGCTGAGGCTATCGTCAAAAAGGCGGTTGAGGCTTTCGGCACTGTTGATATTCTCATCAACGTCGCGGGCGCATTCGGCGGCGGCTCGCTCACGGACATTCCGGAGGACGACTGGGACCGCGTCACAAACATCAAGCCTAAGGGCTACTTTAACATGATGAAATTCGCGATTCCTTATATGCAGAAGAAAGGGTGGGGACGCGTTATCAACGCCACCTCAAAGGCATTTATGGGCGACATCATCAAGATGGCGCATTACTGCGCGGCAAACGCCGGAGCCGTCGGCCTGACGCAGGGCGCGGCGTGCGAGTTTTTCCACGAGGGAATCACGGTCAACGCGTTCGGCCCGTGGGCAAGAACGCGCGCGGCCTATGAGGGCGACTATGCCAGCGACACCGGCAAGGGCATTCCCGGCCAGCGCGAATTCCCGAAGTCAGACATCACGCCGGATCCCGAGGCGGTCGTTCCGTTCCTGAAGTACCTCTGCACAGACTCCGCAAAGGACGTTACGGGCACCGTGTTCACACTCGCGGGCAACTCCGTCGGCGTGCACCAGTTCCCGATTATCTCGCGCAACATTACAAAGGCCGGGCGCGACTACTGGACGGTTGAGGAGCTTGAAATGCAGGCGCCGCGCACGCTGTTCCAGGGCTTCGGCAACGTACTGGATTTCGTGTAAAAGCACGCTTTTCTGCGGGAAAAGAATACATAAAGCAAACAGACAGGGCAGTGTTTTGTCCTGTCTGTTTGCTTTTATTTAGATTGTATTGACATTGTTGCAAAACTACCCATTTCGGCATAACGTCAACATAAACAATATAATTCAAAAAACTATTGACAAAAACAATTATTACTGTTATTATTCAATCATTATTTATTTAATTAGTGATGTGTTTGTAAATATGCTCGAAATTATTAGAAAAATATGTCGAAAGCCCCCCCCCCCGGACAGGTTGTAAATGACAAAGAAGACGGTGAATTCATATTAAGTCAAAAAAGAAGTAAAAGACGCAAAGAATCAAAAGCAATAACAAGAAGAAAAAAACTAAGAGCAGTATGTAATGCTTTTAGATGTATCGTAGCAGGTTTAGCCATACTCATTTTTATATTTTGGTTTATTTATGCCGTGTCTCCACCTCCACTGCCTGAAGAAAACAAATCCTATCTCATCTCTTTCGCAAAATGGTTTTTTGCATCAGGAAAGGCCTTTCCTGCGTATTTGTCTGTACTTGCGCTTATATTTACAATATTCAATACATTTGTAGCATATCATGACACAAAACTTGAGCAAAACAATCGCGTGACAATAACGTGGGAAGATTTTATAATCGCCATAGACGATATTTGTGTCGCGATAAACAAAATGAAAATTGTTGACCCTGATGATCCTAAAAATACAGACAAGTTTAAGCCTGATATAATTTTAACTACATGCTTGCGCGGCACATATGTCGCAAATTTTGTTCAGTATAATTTGCTTATTGATATTCCGGTGCTTACATGCCGGGCGATGATGAAAAAAGACTTCGATGAACTAAGCCAAGCAACGGAGCGCAGGGGCTACCAGCGGCGAAGAAATATATTGTTTAAAGAAGACGTATACGCTGAAGGCTATGTACTCTACAACACACCGCGCCGCAAGTATTTGTTTCCAAAATCATTTGAGAAGTGTCTAGATTATATTCATGAGCACAAAAAAAATAATTCCGGAATGAGAAAACCGCGTATTCTTATAGTTGAGGATTGGATTAACACAGGCATTTCAGTGAATAAATTATTGCGGCAAATAATTGCATGCGGGAGCGCTGACCCCTCGAACGGCAAAAGCTCTAAGCCGTGGAAATATGAAAACGAAGATGTGCATCAATACATAAAGGTAGTCACCTTAGTTGAAAGACCGCATCACCCGGAACCACATGAACGTGTTTCCGATTATTGTTGGCGCGAAACACAAAATCCATTCTACTATTTCCCTTGGGGAAAAACAGATTGACGGCAGTAGATTGCCCCCCTATCACAAAAAAACACCGCAGAGGCCAACTCTGCGGTGTTTTTGTATGGTTCGTAAACTAAAACCACTATCTCTTTGAAAACTGCGGCGCGCGGCGGGCTGCCTTTAAGCCGTACTTCTTGCGCTCTTTCATACGCGGATCGCGCGTGAGCAGACCCGCTGCCTTGAGGGGGCCGCGATAGCTGTCGTCCACGAGCAGGAGCGCGCGGGCGATTCCGTGGCGGATTGCGCCGGCCTGACCTGTGACGCCGCCGCCCTTGACTGTCGTCATAATATCGACCTTGCCGACATTTCCCGTGACCTCAAGCGGCTGACGCACTATTAGCTTGAGCGTTTCAAGGCCGAAATAATCGTCTATATCGCGGCCGTTGATCGTAATCTTGCCTGTGCCGCCCGTTGTGAGATGAACGCGCGCGACCGAGGACTTGCGGCGGCCTGTTCCGTAATTGTAAGGCTTTTTGCTTGCATACATAGCTTTAGGTCCCCCTTAGTCCTTGATTTCCCAGACCTGCGGCTGCTGCGCGGCGTGGGTGTGTTCGCTTCCGGCAAAAAGGCGCAGGCGCGTCGCCTGCGTGCGGCCGAGCGAGTTCTTCTGTAGCATACCCTCAACGGCAAGCTTCATTGCAAACTCCGGACGCGTCGCCATAATGCGCTTGTACTGAATTTCCTTCAGTCCGCCGATCCAGCCCGAATGATGACGGTAATACTTTTTCTCGAGCTTGTTGCCTGTGAGCTGCGCCTGCGCGCAGTTGATGACAATGACCTGATCGCCGCAATCTACGTTGGGCGTATAATCCGGCTTATGCTTTCCGCGCAGAAGCGTTGCGGCGACGACTGCGGTACGGCCGAGTGAACGGCCCGCCGCGTCGATAACATACCACTTGCGCTCGACCTGCTGCGGTTTAATAAGTGTAGTTGACATTTATTCACCTGATGTCTTGAAAATTTTAGAGCAATCGCGATTATACCACCTGAGGGCGCGTTTGTCAAGCGGAAATTCAAATAAATTTTATTCTTGACGCAAAAGCTCCCTAAAGCTGCTGTTTTCTCTTAAATGCTCTGTAATACTCGATTGCCAAATCACTTTTTGTGTTTTCGGCGAGGCTGTATTGCTGACCTTTTGCTTCGGCACAACAAAAAGCTTCGCCAAAAGGCAAAGCTTTTTGTTGCGCAAAAGTCAGGAGCGGCTAAAGCTACCCGCCGTGAAACTTAACCCCTTTATCCGCCAGCATTCGAAAATAGTCGTTTTTCAGCATCAGCTTGCTGTTTACGCCGCGCCGCTTAACAAACGCCGTCATTGTGGTGACATAGTCGTCCGATACCGTCACGCCGGGGTTCGGCGTAAACTTGTCGTTTGAGGCGTTGTACCGGCCTTTTTCCGTGATCCACGAAAAGTCCGGCCAGATAACGACGTGCTCCGTGCGCTCACTGAAAATATCGCACCCTGTCAATAGCCTGCTGTCGTATTCAACACCGAACAAATTCAGCAGCGTCGGCAAAATGTCGAGCGAATACACCGGCTTATCGACTGTGACGCTGGGCGTTGCGCTGTTGTACATAATCAGCGTGTTTTGATACAGGTCAAACTTGGAGTCGAGCGTGCGCCCCGCGATTTCAGAGCAGTAATCCTGATCCTGCCCCTCTTTAAGTCCAAACGGATAATGGTCAGGC
>JAISTA010000129.1 GCA_031272845.1 Oscillospiraceae bacterium | reverse complement strand
AAAACAGAAGATGAAAAAACAGAATACGCCATGCTGCAAATTGAATGGATACAAGAGGATTGTTTATTCCTCATCCATGTCCCCGCCGCTTGGCCGTGGGAAGATGTGGTCGCCTTTTGTACGCCCGAATGGGTAGAGGTAAACCAATAGAAGCAGCCCTCCCGACCCAAAAAGCCCGCCGTTTCGGCGGGCTTTTTCGCTGCCTGCGCGCAAATTTGCCCCGTGCCCTCGCGTGCCCGCTCACGCCCCGGCGCACTCCTTGACAAATTATCATGAAGAGACTATAATACAGTTGGTGTTTTTCTGGCCGCTAAAACACGCTTCCCGGAGCTATGCGCTCAATTTCGGTAATTCCACTCATTGCAACGCAAAGCGTTTCGTTTGCAAGGCGCATGCCGGACTTGTCGCGCTCCGAGGCCTTGTTTTCGAGCGTGACAAGCGCGTTTTCAACCGCCCAAACGGTCTCGTGCCGCAAAAAAACGTGCATTCGGTTGTGGTTTTCCCGCCATTCGGCGAGCGCCTTGCCCGCCTTTAGCTGCGCGGCGGCATAATCCCCGGCTTCAGCGAGACTGACCGCTTCTTGCGAAAGACCCAGAACGCGCCCGGCCAAACGCTCCGTAAACGAGATGTTCGTCAGCGAGAAAATGAGCGCCGCGGCAAAAATCGAGGTCACTGCAATTTCCTTTGCGTACAGCTTTATTGTGGCGGCAAGCTTTTTCATTTTGTTTATTCCTTTTCAAGAGAGTAGGTTATTCCGTTTTTGTCGGCGATTATTAAGAATATGTTGTCCAGGGTCGAAAACCCGCGCTGTTTTGCCTGTTCGGAGAGCCATTTGTCATTCCGCCCGATACGGTGCAGATTTTCCTTCAGGATAACGCCGTCGGAGACGATAAGCTGTGCGGTTTCCGGGTTCTCCTGAAGGTCTATACCGAGGGTTTTCATTGTAACAGGCATATCCGCCTCATATTGCTCGGCGGAAAGAGAGCCGTCAGTTTCAAGCACTGCGTATTTCACGGAGGAAATGTCCGTAACGCCGTTTTTGCGCAGATGCTCGGCAAGCTCGTCCAGCGTATACCTGTTGCGCTTCATCTCCGCCTGAGAGATTTTGCCGTTTTCGATAATAACGCTCGGCGCGCCGGACAAAAGCCGCCGGAACCGAACGGACTTCATCACGAAAAACGACATTATGACCTCGCAGAAAACAAGCGTTAAAACAGGCGCGAGACCGTATAAAAGCGGAGTTCCGTGGTCGGAAAGGGGACTTGCCGCAATGTCCGCGATCAAAATCGCGACGACGAATTCGGCGGGCTCAAGCTCGCCCAGCTGGCGTTTTCCCATAACCCGCATAGAAACGACCATTGCGGCATAAATTATAATTGTCCGCACCATAGAAATTGCCATAACACACTCCGCGCCCTTTACCGAAAACAGCAAAAAGGGCTTGCACAATAAATTCGTCAGCCGCACGGCCATACCTACGACCTAGTATCTGCGCTTTTGCAGGAAAAATGCTAAGCGGCACAGCTCAAATTTACTTTTTACAAAGGAAACCTTATGAAGCTTCGCGAGGAATGCGGAATTTTCGGGATATATGACGAGACGGGCGACTGTGCCCGCTCGGCGTACTACGGCCTGTTTGCCTTACAGCACAGAGGTCAGGAGGCGGCGGGAATAGCGTCGGTCAACAACCTTGAGGTGTCCGTTAAAAAAGACGAGGGGCTTGTGGGAAGCGTGTTTACCTCCGAGGATCTCGACAGGCTGAACGGAACAATGGCAATCGGCCACGTCCGGTATTCCACAACGGGCGGCGCGGGCAGAGAAAACGCGCAGCCGCTGACGCTGAAGTATGTTAAGGGCTCGCTCGCCGTCGCGCACAACGGAAACCTTGTGAACTATCAGGCGCTAAAGACGGAATATGAGTGGAAGGGCGCGATTTTTCACACCTCAACAGACAGTGAGGTAATCGCCTATATGATAGCGCGGGAGCGCCTGCGCTCGCACAGCATTGAGCGGGCGGTACTGAACACTATGGTTCGCCTAAAGGGCGCGTATTCGCTTGTCGTAATGTCCAGCCGCAAGCTTGTCGCCGCGCGCGACCCGTGGGGACTGCGCCCGCTGTGTATCGGAAAACGCGGGGACGCGTATGTTTTCGCGTCTGAGAGCTGCGCGCTGGATTCTGTCGGCGCGGAGTTTGTGCGGGACGTGCTGCCCGGCGAGGTCGTATGGGTGTTTGAGGGCGAGCTGTACTCGCTGCGGTGCGAAAACCTGCCGGAATCCGCGCTGTGCATATTCGAGTACCTGTATTTTGCCCGGCCGGACAGCGTTATAGACGGGCAGAGCGTGTATGAGGCGAGAATCGCGGCGGGACGGCTCCTGCGCCGCCAATTCCCAATAGAGGCGGACGTTGTGATAGGCGTGCCCGATTCCGGACTTGTCGCGGCCAAGGGCTATGCCATTGAAAGCGGAATTCCGCTGAACGACGGGTTCATTAAAAACAGATACATCCAGCGCACCTTCATAAAGCCCACGCAAAAGGACCGCGAGGTCGCGGTTAAGCTGAAGCTGAACCCAATGCGGGCGGCCGTCGCCGGAAAGCGCGTTGTTATGATAGACGATTCGATTGTTCGCGGCACGACAGCAAAGCAGATAATAAAGCTTTTGACAGACGCGGGCGCAACGGAGGTGCACATTCTCTCCTCCGCGCCGAAGTTTATATCGCAGTGCTGGTACGGCACGGATATTCCCGATAAGGACAATCTGATCGCGGTGCACCACACGGAAGAGGAGATCGCAAGGCAAATCGGCGCGGCCTCAGTCGGGTATCTGGAGGTTGCCTCGCTTCACTCAATCGCTCCGGATTCGGCCTGCGGCTTCTGCGACGCGTGCTTTACCGAAAAATACCCGATTTTGCAGGACGGTGAAATTTTTGCGCGGGAAAAGCCGCGCGTTTGCTGAAACTACCGCACAATCGCGGCACGCCTACAAAAGACGCAAGGCGCAAAACGCCTTAATTCTTGAATCAAAGAGGAAATAATCTATGTGCGGAATAGTCGGTTTTACCGGTTCTCGTGACCAGGCGGCTCCGATTTGCCTGGACGCGCTGACAAAGCTCGAATACCGCGGCTACGACTCCGCCGGGATATGCGTATTATCCGGCGGCGAGTTTAATTTAATAAAGGCGCAGGGCTATGTTAAAATCCTTGCCGAGAAAACAGACGGCGGACGCGCGCTTCCCGGCACGACGGGCATAGGACATACGCGCTGGGCGACGCACGGCGAGCCGAACGAGACAAACGCGCATCCGCATATATCCTCAGGCGGGCTGTTTTCAATCGTACACAACGGAATTATCGAAAATTACGCACCTCTGCGGGAGTTTCTTATCTCGCGCGGGTATGAGTTTACCTCCGCGACGGATACGGAGGTCGCCGCCTGTATGATCGAGTTTTTCTTCCGCGAAACGCGGGAGGAAAAGCCTAACGAAACGCCTGAAGCGCAGGTGGTTGAAGCAATTTCCCGCGCGGCGCGCAGAATGACGGGGTCGTACGCCTTCGGCATTCTCTATAAAAACTGCCCAGACAGAATTTTTGCCGCAAAGCGCGAAAGTCCGCTGTTTATCGGCGTTTCGCCCGAGGGGCAGTATCTTACAAGCGATATTGCGGCCTCGCTGCACAAAACGCGCGAGTTCATAACGCTTGCCGACCACGAAATCGCCTTGATTTCGCCCGAGGGCGTCAAGGTGTTTTCGGGCGAGCTGGACGAGCTTGAAAAAAAGCCCGAAACAGTCGATTGGGACGTTGAAGCGGCGGAAAAGGCCGGCTACGAGCATTTTATGATTAAGGAGATATTCGAGCAGCCGGAGGCGGTTAAAAAAACAATCTCCGGGCGGATAAAAAACGGCCGCGTCGTGTTAGACGATTTGGACATTTCAGAGGAATACTTAAAGAATATCTCGCGCATATACATAACCGCCTGCGGCACGGCGTCCTACGTCGGCGTTGCGGCAAAGTACAATATAGAGCGCTATTGCCGGATTCCCGTTGAGGTCGTAATCGCGTCGGAGTTCCGCTACTGCGAGCCGATACTGGATGAAACAACGCTTGTTATCGCAATCAGCCAGTCGGGCACAACGGCGGACACAATCGCCGCCGTGCGCGAGGCAAAGCGGCGCGGCGCAAAGGTGCTGTCAATCGTAAACGTCGTCGGCAGCGTTATCGCAACGGAGAGCGACTGGACGCTTCTCACGCTTGCGGGACCCGAGATTTGCGTTGCCTCCACAAAGGCGTATTCGACGCAGCTTGCGGTGTCGTACCTTATCGCGCTGCGGCTTGCGGAGGTTCGCGGTACGATTTCCGCCGGCGAATACGCCGCGATAATCGCGGACTTACAGCGTCTGCCGGAGGCAATGAAAACCGCTTTGGCGCTGAAACCCGAGCTCTCATATCTCGCGAGCCGCTATTTCATCGCGAACGACGTGTATTTTATCGGCCGCAATATAGACTATGCGGTGACGCTTGAGGGCTCCTTAAAGCTCAAGGAAATTTCATATATCCACTCCGAGGCGTATGCTGCGGGCGAGCTAAAGCACGGTCCGATTGCGCTGATTGAAAACGGAACGCTTGTCGTGACGGTCGCGGCCTACGCGCCGCTTGCGGAGAAAACAGCCAGCAACGCGGTTGAGGTCAAGACGCGCGGAGCGAGAATACTCGCGTTTACAACGGAAAAAACGGCGGCGCATTTCAAAGAAATAGCAGACAATATGATTGTAATTCCGGACATTCACGAGGCGCTTTTGCCGTCTCTCGCGGTCGTTCCGCTGCAAATGTTTGCGTATTACGTCGCCCTGGGGCGCGGCTGCGAGATAGATAAGCCGAGAAACCTCGCAAAAAGCGTGACAGTCGAATAGCCGGGCGCGGGATTCAGGCGCAAAAGGGTGCTAACAATGGACTATGACGTTCAGCAAATTGAAAATCCAATAGACGCGCCTGAAAAACAGCCGGTTCACTCCGCTCTGTTTTACTTTAAGAAATACCGGCACTTTTTCTGGGCACTTATCGTCGCGGCGTTTATCGCGGCTTACCTGATTGCCGAAAAGGTGATGGTGTACGAGACGTACTTTGTCTCGTACCTGCCGCTGGACGATAAGATACCGTTTCTGCCTGTGTTTGTTCTGGCATACTACCTGTGGTTTCCGACGATCGGCTTCATCGGGTTTTGGCTGCTGTTTACGGATAAATACGCCTTTTGCCGGTATATCTGGGCGGTTACGACGGGGCTTACCGTGTCAATGCTCTTCTGCATTGCCTTTCCGAACGGGCAAAACCTGCGTCCCGACCTGTCTGGCGCGGACGGTCTGTTCGCCAATATGGTTGCGGCGCTTTATGCCTTTGACACAAGCACGAACGTGCTGCCGTCCATGCACGTCGTCGGAATGTGCACCGCGCTATTTGCCGTGTTTGACAGCAGTCTGCGAAAATATAAATGGCCCGTCGCGCTGTATTTTGTAATCACGGGGCTTGTAATCTGCGCAACGGTTTTTATCAAGCAGCACTCCGTTCTTGATATATTCACGGCGCTTCCGCTTGCGGCAATAGTGTACGTTGTGTTTTACGTTTTTGTAAAGCGTCGGATGGAGAAAAAATACGCGGGTCTGCCGCGCATATAGGAAATAGCTAGTATATGCTTGACATACTAAAGGCAATAATTTACGGTATAATAGAGGGCATAACCGAGTGGCTGCCCGTTTCCTCAACAGGGCATATGCTGCTTGCGGAGCCGCTCTTAAACTTCACGGTTTCCCCCGCGTTTCTTGAGATGTTCCGCGTTGTAATTCAGCTTGGGGCGATTCTCGCGGTTGTTGTGATTTTCTTTCGGCGCATATTCCCGTTTTATCCGGGACTGACGCGCCGTGAGCGCACGGGAATCTGGAACCTCTGGGGAAAAATCGTAATCTCGTGCGTGCCCGCCGTTATAGTCGGACTTTTGTTTGACGATAAGCTGGACGAGCTGTTTTACAATTTGCCGACGGTCGCCGCTATGCTGATTGTCTACGGAATCGCGTTTATTGTAATCGAGAAAAAGAACAAGCGCCAGCCGTCGGTGTTGACAGTCGGCGAAATCAGCGTGCGTCAGGCCGCCGAAATCGGGCTGTTCCAGCTGCTCGCGCTTATTCCGGGAACCTCACGCTCAGGCGCGACAATAATCGGCGCTCTGCTGATTGGGTTTTCACGTCCCGCCGCGGCAGAATACACGTTCTTTCTCGGAATTCCCGTTATGCTCGGCGCGGGACTGCTCAAGCTTGTAAAGTTCGGGTTTCACTTTTCGGGCACGGAGCTTGCGGTTCTGGCGGCGGGCTTTATAACGGCGTTTGTCGTGTCCATATTTGCAATACGCTTTCTCACGGGCTTTGTCAAAAAACACACGTTTTCGGGCTTCGGCTGGTATCGCATAGCGCTCGGAGCGGTCGTACTGGCGGTGTTTTTCTTGAGTTAAGGAACACGGCGGCGCATGCCGACTTTGCGCAGAACACATTTTCGGTTAAAACATACACACGCAGCGGCACCGCCGCTGTAAAGAAAAAAGCGCAAATCGCGCAAAAACACACTAAAAGGCGGATAAGCTTATGAAAATAAAAATTTCGGCGGATTCAACGCTGGATATGCCAAAAGCGCTGATTGAAAAGTACGATATCGGCATTGCGGCAATGCCGATAGTCTGCGGCGGCAAGGATTACCTTGACCTGGTAAACATTGTGCCGGCGCAGGTATTCGAAACAGTCGAGGCAGGCGGAACGGTTACGACCTCCACCGTGCCTATCGGCGAATATGAGACGCTTTTTTCAAGATGGCTTGAGGAATACGACGCGATTATCCATATCGACATTTCGTCCGAGCTGTCAGCGTGCAACCAAAACGCCCATGCGGCAATAAAGCTGATTGACGGGGCGCAGGGGCGCGTTTTCCCGATAAACAGCCGAAATCTCTCGTCCTCCGGGGCGATTCTCGCGATTGAGGCATACGAAATGGCTCAGGCGGGGATTCCCGCCGCTGAAATTGCGGAGACACTGTCCGCGCTGTCCTATAAAATAGACGCGTCGTTTGTTATCGACACGCTCAAGTATCTGCACAGGGGCGGGCGCTGCTCAAGCCTTGCTCAGTTCGGCGCAAACGTGCTGAGGCTGAAGCCCTGCATTGAGGTTTACCCCGATACGGGCAAGATGGACGTTGGCAGGAAATACCGCGGGTCGTTTGAAAACGCGATTTTGCAGTATACAGAGGATCGCCTGAAGGGCCGCACTGATATAGACCCGTCGATACTGTTTATAACCTACGGCGAGCAAACTCCGCCCGAAATCGTGGACAAGGTGGAAGCGCGCGTGCGCGAGCTGGCGTCGTTTGACAGGATCGAAAGATCCACCGCCGGAACAACTATTGCCGTGCACTCGGGGCCCGTCGTGCTGGGACTGCTGTTCAAAACCACAAACACAGGCAAATTCAAATAATGGCGGGCAACTTAACCGATTTTACAGACATTAAAATACTTCTGCTGCACATAATCGCGTCCTCTGCTCTCGGAGCAAGAGAGGACGCGTGCTGTGAAGCGGCGGACAGCGCCGGCGGCGTCTCTTATTTTGACGGGAAAACAGTTTTGGCGGAGCTCGTTTCAGCCGGACTTGTCGAAAAAAAAGACGGCAAGCTGCGCGTCTCGCCGTCCGGCCTTGTTGCGGAAAATGAAATGTTTCGTTCGCTGCCGTTTTCGGTTCAGCAAAGAGCGGGCGAGGCCGCGCAGAGCCTTGCGCGGGCAGAGGCAAGAGAATCGTCGATTCTGATTGAAAAAACGCCGCAGGAGAGCGGACGCGTGTTCGTGCAAATGACAATTTCAGACGGCGGCGAAACGGTAAACTCCATCGGGCTGTCCGTCAGCGAAAAACGGGCGGACGCTGTCGGCGAATTTTTGCGCGGAAACGCGGAAACGTTGCGGGACGCGCTGGCCTCCAGGATTTATGAAGGTCTGTAGGTGGTGTTGACGCTACTCTGAAACCGGCTTTGAACGGGCAGCGTCATCACTCCCTAGTCCGAGTCCTGCGCAAACAGCGAGTCCGCCGCCGAAAGCCGGCGGGCGGACAGCCCCATAGCGCGGGACAGCTGCGGCACGGGTATCCCAAACGCGCGGGCAAGGGCGCAAATGCGGGCATCGCGCCGTGACTTGTCTGATAATGACGAAACCGTTTCGGCACGGCCCTCGATTTTGATTTTTGCCGCGAGGTATTTCGAGAACTCCTCGTAAACGCGGCTTGATGAAACAGCCGACGCGCCGTCGGCGCAAGCGATAACCGCCTCGCGCGTTTTTTCCTCAAGCGAAAAGCCCAGCTGCGCGCAAAAACGCACGGCACGGAGCAGCCGCAGCGCGTCCTCTGAAAAGCGTCGCGCCGGGTCGCCGACGGTACGGATAACGCGCGCGGAAAGGTCGGCCAAGCCGCCGTGAAAATCCAGAAGCTCGCC